>NZ_JACBEZ010000024.1:0-54901 GCF_013391465.1 Acinetobacter sp. SwsAc2
TGAATAAGTTTGATTTCGACCATGTTTACCTTTGGGTTGAGCGTACCATTGAGTCTTGGGATCAAACCAAATTGAGAGATTTCCTCGATTTATTAATGCACTGTTATAAGAAGACCAATTGGTTGTATGATAGATTTTAGGTGTGGGCTTATTCATTTGAGAATTATATTGTGGAATAAGCCTTTAGAGATAGGTTTGTGCAACAAAGCCATTCATAGGCAGAACATAACGCCCATTATGTAACTCATGCTCTGCTTTTACTTGAGGGCAGTCATCAAGTAGATATTCGCATCGTGTCCAGTAGGCTATAAGCCTATGGTCAGTGCTTGCATTCTTATTTCGATAGATTGCATCTTGTAGGCGTGTGCCTGCTAGATTTTCAGGGATGGTTAGAATGAATCTAGGCAAAAAACCTTGTCCCCTTAGCACTGGGTCTTTTAATGCTTCTGCTAGAACTTCGTGCTGTCCCTGCAAATTAAACGTCAATCGAACGTCATAAGCTCGTCCACTGCCGTTCAAATTAGACTTGGATCGGGTACGCTCCACAAAACCATCATCAAATAACTTTGCATATCCTCCTAGTGCCTGGTTACGTGTATCGGCTTTCATGCTATGGCCACCAAAAAATTGACCTGCTTCATCACTGGCAATGGATGCATTATTTAAAACACCATCAATGAAAAGCCCTGCAATAGATTCAAGGGTTATATCGCTGTATAGGGTGCTAGGGTCGTTAGGTGGTGGATTCTCTGCACAATATGCCTCACGGTCTTTTTTAGGTAATCCAGCCTGTCCGCTTTTCCATTGCTCCAGCTCTTGCCTGTATGCCTCGTACTGTTTGCGTTCATGCTTAATAATTGCCTGATCCGCCAGGTTTCGGCTTGTACTCTTACGGCTGCCACTTTGCCCCTCTGTAAGCAAAAATAAGCTACACGGCTCTCCGTGTGCATTAAATGGATGGGGAGCATTAACTCGGGCCTGTGCAATATGCGACATAGCACCAATAACACATTGGGCAGTCATGGCAATTGGTGATTGCACATGCTCAGAAATGGCCCTTACTGCCTCCTGTGCCAGTGGTGGTAACGCATGTATCGGATAAGGATTTAAAACGGTTTCTGATTGAGATAACGGCAATAACTCGCCCCAATCGGTAGGCTTACTTAATAGCTCAATAGCTTCCTCAATAAACGCCAGTACCTCACTTACACTTTCATCCTGACTTAATCCAATCTCGAACTGATTTACACCGATTCTTAAATACTGGCATAGCAGCCTAACCGCCGTGTTTTGCTCCAGCTTTTTAAATGGCTCAAGGTGCATTTGCTCAATTCGGACAGGTAGATAAAGCTGCTTATAGCCTGCCTGTGATAGCTGGTTAATAACGAACTGTATTTGTTCAAAATCATACGGCTTGAGTTCTGTTTTATGATTGCTGCATAGGGTAGGCAGTAGCACCAATACAACGGCGTAGCCAGTTTGGGCAACTTTAAAGAATGCTTCTAGGCTGTAAGTGATAATGACAGGCTGGGCATGGTCAAAATCGCCATACCTTGCAAAGCCTCTAGCCAATCCATCAGGCATGACCTCTACACGCTGCCCATCTTGCATGACAGCACATTGAACAAGCTCCATTTGCCCATCATAGATAGGCATAATCAAAGGCTGTGCATAGCTAACGCCGTTTATATCCACATTGCCATCATCAACGTAGATCGGCTGCTCAGGACTGCCAAAACGCTGTATTAATGGATGTGATGAATAAGCATCATTAAACGATACAAGCTGTGTGCATTCGTTTAAAATGTCATCGGGTGTTATTAGTTCTTTGGGGTGGTCATAATCAAGCATTGTGGCTACCCCCTTTCATTTTCTCCCATTCAGTCTTGTATGCTTCCGCCCCTTTAGCATGGTTGCGGTGGCGGTCTTCTGCTAAATATTCATACATATCTAAATGAGTGACCAACTCAGAAAAATGATACTGACTGACTTCTTTTCCACTCTCTGCCAGCTTGTTTAACTTCATTACTTCTTTTCTGATATGGCTGATTGCTGTACACATCCAGTTCATATCCGATTCAGATAATGAAGCTAGGTCGTGCATATCGCTAGCATCGTATTTTTTAGGTGTATTTGTAGAATTGATTTGATTAGGCATGAGAATGCGCTCCTTTGTAGATTGGAGCTTTGCCTATTACGACCAAGTAATTAAGGTGGCAAAGCTGAAAGGGGTTGGTCGACTGGCTACAAAGGAACCCAGCACATCCGAAGATGTCCCCCTCCAGCTTCACCATAAAATGCGAACGCATAGAGTTAGAACGCATAAAAAAAGCCCGAAGCGGACTGTATGCGCCTTTATAGTAATAGCCGACCAAAGCTAACTTTGAGATTTTGCTCAAAGCCTGATTAATATAACCATACTTTGGCATGTTAGCAATATTGAATAACTTGTTTTTCATGCCCCCACCTCTACCAACTTGTCAAACAAGGTCTTTAAGCTGCCGTAGTGAAATACAACAACGTCCACCGCATCGGGGTTCTTCATCAACTTTTCATGCGTTGCTAAAATCTCCAGCTCTGCACCGTCCACCGCATCAAGTTCAACAAATACCATTGATTCATCATTCACGAATAAATGTGCCTCGGTTTCTGCTTCTCTCATTGGTCGGTATGAAGCCAATACAAAATCTTTCATGATTTCACCTCACTGCACACGGTTGATATGAATATCTGAATTAATCAAAACGCCGTCATTTGATAATCCGACTTGCTGGCAGTTATCCATCATCTGCAATAAACGCTGTTCTGCTTCTTCAAACGAAATGCCGAAATGCTTTGCAATGTCCTCTAGGCGGTACATAGGTTCGCCGTCATCCGTGTAACCGCTTGGCGGTGGCAGTAGGTTTAGTTCTTTGGCCTTTTGGTGCATTTCTTCTTTGATATGCTCAGGCGTGTAGTGCATTGTCAAAATGAGTGCCTGCTCTGTGATGGGGTGATGTTCCCCATACTGGGCAAGCATTGCTTTGTAATGGTCAAAAGCTTTGAAAAACTCAGGGTTTACATATTTATTCATTGTCTACCCCCTCAAAAGTTAGCTGTAAATTTGCTTTGCATGTTTCAATGCGGACGGCGTTTAAATGCTTTTCGTGTTTACGGCGGTGCATACCTAAGCTGTGAAATGTACCTTTGTCCTTGGAAACTTTTTCTTGCATACATAGGCGGTTCAGTTCTTCATAGGCGGTCTGCCGTGCTACATAACTCCCAGTCTTGCGGATGCTCGGCAATACCTCAGCAAATACCCAGTCTTGAAAGCTCAATGCTTGAGGCTTATTAGAACGAAAGATAATGCGGTATAGATTTGGCTCATTGATAAACTTGAGCTTTTGAGTACCGCCATTTGTCGGGATGTGGCAATCCGCCACACCCTTTGAATCTAACTCACGAAATAGTCGTGATGTACGGCTTATGTCTAAAGACTTATAAACATCGGTCAAACAAAACCACGGTTCTTTACTGTCATCTAGGACAATTCGAACGCCGTGTTCATTGAAGTTAAATATAGATGGATTCATGCTGCCACCTGCTTAAGCTCATAACGTGCATGGGTGCCAATGCCTGAACTATTGCGCTCATGATGGGTCACAATGTCACAGCCTTGTTTACGTAGCTTTAAGATAACTGCACTTAAACGAAAGCAGCCGTACTGCTCCAGTGCTTCAATTGGTGTGATGCTCTTACCTTGCTTGAGGTGTTCTAAAATCTGTTCTAATTGGGTGTTATTCATGTTCTTATGCTCCCATTCCTGACAATGCATCAGACAGCTTGTGAATGGTTCCGATATGAACTATCAAAACATCCTTGGCATCTGCATGTTTCATCATGTCGGCACGTTCTTCACGTAGCTCTTTGACTGTCCCACTAAAGCCCCGAACCTCTAAAAACTTCATAGAGTCATCATTTACGATTAAATCTGCTTCCTGATCCGCTTCGCCAGTCGCACAATATGATGCAAGTGCATAGACGTATAGATCGGCTGGGCTTGTAATACTCAATACATCAAGTACCAATTGTGTGAAGGTCTTTAGCTTGTTGGCCTCGGCCTTTAGGTAGTCATCAATTGAATAAGGCTTTAAAAATACTTCTCGGCCCAGTTCAGAAGCTCGGATAGAAACATGGTCGAGCAGGTCAATTGCCTGCTCAATCTGTTTTGTATTGGCTTCTGTTTTAACTTCATCAGTGAAGCACTCAAGGGTCAGACAAGTGAAATCCGACACATCAATAAAAAGGTTCTTTATCTGTTCTTGATTTGCGGCATGGTTGATTTGCTCAAGTTTACTTTGTGCCTGCTGGGTGATGCTGATTGCATCCTGTAGGGTAATTTCCATGATTAAGCCTCCATTACAGCAAGGCTTTGCTTTTGGCTGTTATGCCACTCTACAAGCTCGGCATAGTCGAAATAGACTGGAGCCTGTTTGGTATCCCCTGTTTTGATTGGTCGCGGAAATGCTGCATCAGTACGCACGATATGGCGCAATGATTCGCGGCTTATGTCTAGTAGTTCACAAGCAGTTTTGAATTGAACGCGGATTGGTTTGATAGTCATAAAAAAGCCCACTTATACAAAAATATAGTGGGTTTAGTATGGGTATGATTTATTTGATTAATCCTAGTTAGGATTAGCCTATATCCTAGTTAGGATTTTGGTTGTTAGCTTTTTTGAGCCAACCTGCGATGTTTTCATCACTAGGAAATCTATCAATTCCTAATAAATCAGCTTCGATTCTTAATGATTCATATGGAGAATAAGGCTTGGATACATCAATTTTCGCCATACTTGATAAGGTTAAAATTAGTTTTGCTACGTTATTTTCCGCTCTTGTACTTTTTAGTTTGGATTCTTCACTAGTAGCCAATTCATTAGTTTGGATTTTAAGTTTTGTTATTAGCTCCTGAATTTGATCTTCTTTTTTTTCCAATTGATGTTTTAGAAATTCATTCTCTTCTGAAAGAGAGTGATGATTGCTTGCTAAGGTAGAAATATTAACAATGCCATTATTTATTGGTAAAGCATCATTGAAACCAGGAAGTATATAATTTTTCTCAAATAGAAACACTTGCAAAGAGACTCTAGAAATACCTTCATTTACACTATCAAGTCTATGTGTACTTATCGCATTTTTAACAACTGTCATTGCTTGAATATGCTCACTATAATGCCAAGCATCATAGCTAAGGTCATTATTATCGATTAATGCCTGAACCTTACTTGGATCATCTTTAGATATTAGACAAGCTGCTTCGACGACTGAAAAGTATTCGTTCATTAATAATATTTTTAAATATGCTGGCAGATCTTCTTGGATATGGATTCTTTCATCTACATTTTGAAAACTCTCTATAGAGAAAAAAGTCTCTTCAGCTTCAAGCAATAAGCCAGATTCCAAAGTAGCTAAATAATTTTCATCCCAAATATTACGACTGTTTGATACTTCACTATTCAGTAAATCATCATTAAAATTTTTAATAATAATTTGATTATCAAAAAATAACTGCTTTAACTCAGTTCTCGTTATTTCAAAGCCACTCTCAAAATTAAGTTCGAAAAAATTAAGGCTAGAATCGATAAAACTCTCAATTAAACTATACTTCTCAACACTATCAGGAAGATATGAAGGAATGCCACTTTTCAATAAAGTGATTACCTCTTTATCTGAAAATACATCATGAAACTGAAAATCCTTTAAATTCAAATTTCTATTATGAAAAATTTCTCTAATATCTTGTACACGGAAATAGAAATCGATAGATAATTGCTTTATTAAATCCAAATTATAAAGCTCACTTCTTTTCCAATAAGCATTTGCTAGGTTTTCTGGCAAGCTACTATCATCAAAAGTAAAAACTTCTTTATATTTCTCATTATCAGCTAAATTGGAAAGTATAGAATTCGTGTATTGGAATGTACCCCAATTAAACTCATCGTTAGAGTGAACGATAAAGAACCTATCTACATCGTAAGTAGCAATATTTGTATCAAAATTTTGACTAATCAGAAATATAGCTACATAGCTAAGAGGAGTTTGCTGTGTACTTGCAATAAGCTCAAGAGTTTCTCTGACAGAGATATATTCTTGTAAGTTTTTTTTCGCTAACTCTAATAATTTCACTTTATGCCTCCCACAGCACCCCCCAAAATGATGCTAGGTAAACAAGTTGGGTACTTGCTTGTCGGCTGGCCTGCCTATACCTAGCAAACTAAATATAATCTATATTTCCCTATATTTGTGCATTTAGTGGCAATTGCTGCGACAAGTCTTGTCACTTCGCCTTTTTAAATTGAATAATGCTCTGATCCGCAATTTCTTCTAAATGGTTCGCATACCATTGCATCATGCTTGCTCTGTCATCTAAATATTGAGCCTTGTTATACACCCCTGCCACGCCGTCCTTTACGTGTGCCAGTGCTGCCTCGATATGACGTTCATCAAAACCACGATTGTTTAATAAGGTGCTGGCAATATGCCTAAATCCATGCGGTGTCTGTCTGCCCTCATACCCCATACGGCGCAAAGCCATAATGAAAACGGTGTCTGACTTTGGCTTACTCTTATCCGATCTGCTCGGAAATAAATAATCTGAATTAGTTTGGTAGGTCTGCAACTCTTTTAATATTGCTAATGCTTGAGTGGATAAAGGTACGATATGCTCACGGCGTTTCTTCATACGCTCGGCTGGTATATTCCACACCCCTTGATCTAGGTCGAACTCCTGCCACTTGGCTTCTCTTAGCTCGGTAGGTCGGCAGAACAACATAGCTAAAAGCTGCAATCCCATCCGAACGTCCATAGTTGGATAATTATTGATTGCCCTAAGTAGTGCTGGGAACTCCTGTTCACTCACATGCGACATATTTTGTTTAATACCTTGCTGTAGGAACTTTTGCAGCCCCTCCAGTGGATTATAATCAATACGGCCTGTCACCTTTGCAAAATCGTATATATCACGACACATAGCCCGAACTCGATTTACTTGTTCATATATACCCTGCTTTTGTTGAATACCTTTTAAATGATTCATCCATTCAATAGGCTTTATGCTGGTGTACAAGCGTTTTCCAAAAATCGGGAATATATGTTTTTCTAATGCACCCTTGTTTCTGATCATGGTGTCATGTACCCAAGTGTTGGCTTTTGTGTCCAGCCATTCACGAGCCAATACTTCAAAGGTGGCATTATTCTGCTCAAGCTCTTTGCGCTTGCGTTCTTGTTTGGTAATGATTGGATTATCGCCGTGCGAAATGTCTTGAACTATCTCAGATGCTTTTTTTCTTGCGCCTTTGCCTGACAATTCAGGATAGGTTCCGATGCCAAGCCATGACCATTTACCATCAGCTTTTTTATATCTGAATAACCATGCTTTTTTACCATCAGGCTTCACACGAAAATATAAGCCATCACCGTCCAGCTCCCGATACTCTTTCGATTCAGGTTCTAAGTTAGCCAGTACGGTATCTGATAAAGGTCTACGTTTAATTTCTGTTCTTTTCATGGCTTGTACACCAACGGATTCAATAAATCTTGCAATGTACAAGACAGTGTACACGGTGCATGTACACTGTAGCTAGTTATATTTGGTTATGTTTAGGCAAGAAAAAAGGCTCAACCCCTTTAGAATCAAGCCTTTTCGTTTTAAAACTTGGCATATTTTGCCATGTTTTGTTAGGTATTTGGTGGAGGTGGCGGGAGTTGAACCCGCGTCCGCCAGCACTACGCTCGAGAATACTACATGCTTAGATATCGTCTACTGTTTTAACTCTTTGTGACCCGACGAACAGGGTACAAATCGCGATCCTCTTAATTTAGTACAAAACCCCGAGGCTTGGTTTTATACGGACTTGTGTGCGTGCGCTTCAGTCGGACTCTCTAACCACAAGTATTCGGAGAGGCGGACAAGCTGCCCTTAGGCAGCTAGAGCGTATGATTCGTCGTTTGCGACTAAAAAATGCAAATTTGATTTACGAGAGAAAATGCGCTCTCGACATGCATCTATGAGTTTCATCACCAGCGTCGAAGCCAGAAACACCCCCAAAGTAGCGGCAATCATAGCATAGTTGCTAGAAAATACGATCTATTTTCTAAACAAACACACATATTGATGCGCTTAATTACATAATTGCGCTAATATTTTGGTTTTCAAGTCCAACAATAAAATAATTTATGAGCTACTTACTTGCACTCGACCAAGGAACCACTTCGAGTCGTGCCATTATTTTCAATGAACAAGGTCAAGTTCAGGCAACGGCGCAACGCGAAACACGTATACATACCCCCCAATCAGGCTGGGTAGAACAAGATGCCCAAGAGATTTGGAGCTCACAAATTGCTGTTGTACAGCAGGCTCTGGCTTCTGCTCGTATTTTAGCCAAAGACATCAAAGCAATTGGTCTTACTAACCAAAGAGAAACGACTGTCGTATGGGATAAACGTACAGGACAACCGCTTGCGCCTGCCATTATCTGGCAAGACCGTCGTGCATTTGAATGGTGCAATCAGCTCCTACAGCAAAACCTAAAAGATAAGATTCAATCCAAAACTGGACTCCGAATTGACCCTTACTTTAGTGCAGGAAAATTGGTCTGGTTACTCGAGCATGTCAATGGTCTACGCACACTGGCTGAACAGGGGCATGTGGCCTTTGGCACGATTGATAGTTGGCTGATTTGGAATCTTACCCAAGGTGCTCAACATGTCATCGAAGTCAGCAATGCCTCTCGCACCATGCTCATGAACTTAAGTACCCAGCAGTGGGATGAAGAGCTGTTAGATCTATTTAATATTCCGTCTGCATTACTGCCAAAAATCATCAACTCGGACACCTATGTCGCCGATACCGCGGCAGGCTTACTCGGTGCCAATATTCCGATTACAGGCATATTAGGCGACCAACAGTCTGCGCTGTTTGGACAGTCCTGTTTTGACATTGGGACTGCCAAAAATACCTATGGCACAGGTTGTTTTATGCTGTTCAATACAGGCGAGACCGTTCAATACAGTAAGAACAAACTGCTTTCGACGCTGGGTTGGAAAACGCAACATCAAACCACTTATGCCCTAGAAGGCAGTGTATTTATGGCCGGTGCGATTGTTCAGTGGCTACGAGATAATTTAGGCATTATTCAAAAAAGTAGCGATGTTGAAAAATTAGCTTGTACAGTTCAAGATACCGATGGCGTGATACTTGTTCCTGCCTTTACTGGGCTCGGTGCGCCACACTGGGACAGTGAAGCACGTGCCCTGTTATGTGGAATGTCACGCGGCACCAATAAGGCCCATATCGCCCGTGCGGCTTTAGAGTCCATTGCCTTTCAAGTCTCTGATGTACTGACCGCCATGCAAGCCGATATTAAGCAGCCGCTGAAAGAGCTCCGCGTCGATGGTGGTGCCAGTCAAAATGACATGCTTATGCAATTTCAAGCCGATATTTTAAATGTGCCTGTACTACGCCCTAAGATGCAGGAGTCGACCGCATGGGGCGCGGCAGCCATGGCCGGCTTAAGGTGTGGCGTATTCTCAAGTTTGGACGAAATTGCACAGTCTTGGCAGCTTGAGCGTGCCTTTGAACCGAAAATGAGTCCAGATCAACGTGAGTTTCACTTACAACAATGGCAGTCCGCTTTAAGACGCACAAAGTCAGAACTTTGATTATTTAACGCTATTGTTTTGAAATATCAAAACATCATAAAACTGCATAACATACATAGTAAAAAACCGCTTCTAAAAGCGGTTTTTTATTAGCCTAATGCGCATGTCCACCACCGCCTGCCCCTATTTTAGGTTTAGGACAGAGCCAAATAATGGATGCTGCAAATAGGAACACCAAGGCCAAGATCAGGAAAATATAATTTGCCGACAAGGTCAATGCTTCTTTATCCACTAAACTAGAAATATAGCCTAATGCACCTTCCGCGCTCATTCCCTGCTGCATCAACACCGACTGGGTTTGATCTGTATGCAAACTGCCGACCATTTCGCTACGTGCAACTTTAGTATGGTCGTCCCAAATAGTGACAGCAATAGATGCGCCTATCGCCCCTGCCATGGTTCTTAAGAAGTTCATTAAACCTGCGGCAGATGCCATTTCATGTGGTAATACCGATGACAGTGCCATGTTTGATAATGGGATAAAGAAAAATGGTACAGCAAAGCCCTGCAAGATTTGCGGAAGTGCCAATGCAAAAAAGTCAGCATCTGTGGTCCAGAACGAACGCATCAAAGTCACCCCGCCCAAGATGCTCAAACCAAAACTGGCCAGTGCACGTTGGTCATATTTGGTTGCCAATTTCGCCACAATGGGTGACATGGCTAAACTACCAAAACCCATGGTTGCGGTTAAATAACCAGCCCAAGTTGCGGTATAACCCAAATTGATCTGTAACCACTGCGGAATCAGTACAATACTGCCAAAAAATGCGCCAAAGCCAAAGGCCAGTGCCAAGACAGAAATCGTGAAACTACGGTATCTAAAGATTTGGATATTCACCACTGGATGCCGTTCGGTCAGCTCCCAAATGGTAAAAATCACCAAGCCAATCACAGCCGTTAAAGCCAGTACCACGATCGCAGGGCTATTAAACCAATCACGTTCATGCCCTAAATCAAGCATGAGCTGTAATGCCCCAATCCATAAAATCAGGAGGATCAATCCACCCCGATCAATTTTGAGTTTGGCCGTTGCGGTTTCCGCAGGTTTAAGCAGACGCATCGCAGCAAAAGCACATGCGATCCCAACAGGAATATTAATAAAGAAAATCCAATGCCAAGACATGTTGTCACTGATGGTTCCTCCTAAAATTGGACCAAGAATCGGGCCAACCACTGTCGTCATTGCCCACATGCCCATCGCTTGGGATTGCTTTTCTGGAGGGAAAATCCGCATCAGTAACATCTGACTGAGCGGCATGATCGGGCCACCAAATAAACCTTGACCAATTCGGCAGAAAACTAGCATTTCTAAACTGGTCGATAAACCACACAGTACCGAAAATATGGTGAAGCCAATCAGACTTAAGGTAAAAACCCTCACGCCGCCAAAACGACCTGCGAGCCAGCCTGTTAAGGGAACACAAATCGCTTCAGCGACGGCATAAGAGGTAATCACCCATGTTCCTTGCGAACTCGATACGGCAAGACTTCCCGTAATATGAGGCACAGAAACATTGGCAATGGTCATGTCCAGCACGACCATAAAGTTGGCCAAAGCAAGAACGAAAGCCGCCAGCATCAGGCGACCACCCTTTAAGTCACCATAGGGAACGTAGTTATTCATGTGCAACTACTTCGATTTCAGATCGATTTGAGCTTCCATCGACAAGCCAACACGTAAAGGATGTTCAGCCAACTCTTTCGGGTCGAGTTGAATACGTACAGGCAAACGCTGTACCACTTTAATCCAGTTACCTGTGGCATTTTGTGCAGGAATCAGCGCGAAGGCAGAACCTGTTCCACCAGAGAAGCCCAAGACCGTGCCATGGAACTCAACCGAGTTACCATAGAGGTCTGAGGTTAAAACCGCTTTTTGACCTGGGCGTACATTTTCAAGCTGGCTTTCTTTAAAGTTCGCGTCGACATATAACTGTGAAATTGGAACCACCACCATGAGCACCGAACCCGGCGCCACACGCTGTCCAACTTGAATTTTTCGGCTCGTCACCACCCCATCAAATGGTGCTTTAATTTCAGTACGTTCTAAATCAAGTAAAGCTTGTTTCAGTTTTGCTTGAGCAACCAAAACATCGGGAGTCGAATTTTCATTGCTGCCTTGAATTAAAGCTTCATTTGCAGCCAAGTTACTTTGCGCGGCTTTCTGACTTGATTTAGCCTGCGCCCAACCCGCTTGCGCCAAGTTATAGCCCGCTTGTGCATTATTTAAAGCAGCTTGTGCTGTGCTTAATTCTTCTTTAGAAATCGCGCCTGTCGCACTCAACTGCTGACGACGGTTCAAATCATCTTGCGCTTTATCCAACTCTGCTTTGGCTTTAGCCACTTGCGCTTCAGCACTATGAATGGCGTCATCACTCACAAAGACTTGTGAGTTTAAAGAGCTGCTGTTGGCCGCACTTTGTTTATATTGGCGCTGTGCTTTAAGTAATTCGGCCTGAGCTTGGGCTACAGCAATTTCAGCATCACGATGATCGACCAAAACCAGCACATCGCCTTGCTTTACAGTTTGCGTGTCACTGACCAACACTTTTTCAACTTGGCCTGTCACCATAGAGGTAATCGAAGCCGTTTCTGCGCCCACATAAGCATTATCCGTTGAAACCGAATGGTTAAAAAACAGTTTCCAAATCAAGAATAAAATGGCAGCAATGATCAGGATCACAGCTACGAAACCTAAGCTTTTCTTACGTTTGGCTTTCAGTGCTTGATCATTGATTTGATCGGCTGGATCAGTATCTGGCAGTGTATTTGAGGCATCTGTCATTGATTTTTCCTAAATCTAACAGACTTGGTCAGCCGGCATCATCCCTGCGAAAGGGACATCAGACAAGTATTGTCTGCATTGGTGTCGATGAGAAAGTCACAATAAAATTTGATGCATTCTAAGAGCAAATAATCACATTTTGAGAAAATAAATTGTAACTGCTCAGTCTATTTTAGTTTTCAGCATCCAACTTCCTATTAGATGCTATAAATTTCACTTGAATATTAAATACTTAATTAATTTAAAACTAATAAGCATAAGAAGCAATAGCTGTGGCAATCGATTTGCCTTCATCATTGACCATGGTCATGCGCATCGTGCAGCCTTTACGCCCCAATCTTAGGGTTTCAGCACGGGCAATAAAGTATTTTCCACGTCCCGGCGCAAGATAATCAACTCGCATATCCACTGTAGCTAAACGGGATACCTTTTTAATGGTGTCCGCAATCGTGTCAGGTTCCGCTTTTTTATACAGCTCCCCCATCGCCACAATACCGCCAATACTGTCCAAAACCGTTGCAGCCACGCCCCCGTGTAAAATTTGGAACGCAACATTGCCAATTAAGTAATCTTGCATATCGATATAGGCTTCAATTTGCCCGTCAACGACTCGCATAGTCATGGTGTTGTGCTTAAAAAATGGCGACGCATTAAAAGCCTTAACCAACTGCTCAAAAACTACATCTATATCCACTTTTGCTCCTAAGTGTATGCTGCCCGTCCAGCTTTTTTCACCACTACTCATAACAATCTGCTTCACTCTTAAAACAATAAAAACCCGTCAATATGTGCCCAAAGCCATAAGATAGGTCTACAATACTGACCTAGTTTAATACCGATTATCGAGATTTGTATGACCTATACGTTCAATCGTCCCGCCTTCCCCGCTACTCGCATGCGCCGTATTCGTAAAAATGAACATCTGCGCTCTATGGTTCGCGAGACCCATTTAACGACAGATCATCTTATCTATCCAGTATTTGTACTGCCGGGACAAAACCAAACGCAAGACATTCCCAGTATGCCGAAGGTGCAGCGTCTATCTGCAGACTTACTCTTAAAAAAAGCAGAACGTTTACTTGAACTTGGCGTATCGAAACTGGCGCTATTTCCAGTGACTCCCCAAGAAGATAAAAGCTTAACTGCCGAAGCAGCATGGCGTGAAGATGGTGTGGTTCAAAACACGCTACGTCTGCTCAAAAAAGAATTACCTGAAATGGTGCTGATTACCGATGGCGCACTTGACCCGTATACCACGCATGGTCAAGACGGCATCATTGATGACACAGGTTATGTACTCAATGACGAAACCGTTGAAGCCCTTATCAAACAAGGATTAAGCCACGCTGAAGCTGGAGCAGATGTCTTTGCGCCAAGTGACATGATGGATGGTCGTATCGGTGCGATTCGCCAAGCCTTTGAAGCCAATGGTCATATCTACACCTCAATCATGGCCTATTCAGCAAAATACGCGTCGAGCTTCTATGGCCCTTTCCGTGATGCGGTCGGTTCATCCAGCAACCTCAAAGGTGGCAACAAATACAACTATCAAATGGATGTCGGCAACCGCGCAGAAGCATTACATGAAATTGCCCTCGATATTCAAGAAGGGGCTGACATGGTGATTGTGAAACCGGGTATGCCGTATTTGGACATTGTCCGTGAAGTCAAAGACAACTTCGGTGTGCCGACTTTCGTTTACCAAGTCAGTGGCGAATATGCCATGCTCGCAGCGGCCATCCAAAACGGCTGGTTATCGGACAGCGTGATTATTGAATCACTGATGAGCTGCCGCCGCGCGGGTGCAGATGGCATCTGGACCTATTTTGCAGAAGAAGCTGCACTAAAACTAAAAGATATGAAATAACAGCGCGTTTAGAAGGATTGAGTTGCAATGCATATTGCCATCGTTGGCGCGGGAATCAGTGGTTTACTGACAGCGCTTGAGCTGATTGAACACGGTTGTTCTGTTGAGATTTTTGATCAACAACAAGCGGGGCAAGCGGCTTCATGGGCAGGTGGAGGGATTCTCTCCCCGATGTACCCATGGCGCTATCCACAAAGTGTCAATGACCTCGCCAAATATGGCAAAAGCATGTATCAAGCATGGAATGAAAAAATTAGTCCGGTTTCGGGGATAGATTTTGAAATCCACGAAACAGGTATGCTGATTTTTGATGAAGCTGATTTTGACATTGGCCTAAATTATAAAGATCAACACCAAGAACCGATGCAGCATTGTGAGCTTTTGCAACGTGAGCAACTGGAACAGGTCAATTCCCGCATTTCGACGCGCTTTCAACAAGCCATCCATTTTCCGCAATTGGCTAACGTCCGTAATCCACGACTGCTCAAGTCAATTGTGGAATACCTCAAACGGCAGCCACAAGTCACCTTTCATGAGCAAGCGTGGGTACATACCTTTGACATAGTCAATCAGCAAGTTCAAGGGATAAAAACTGCTGATGGACAAAGCTACCATGCAGATCATGTGGTGATTGCAACAGGCGCATGGTCACAGCACTGGTCCGAACAACTCCAGTGCAGCATTCCAGTGAACCCCGTACAAGGGCAAATGTTACTGTTTAAAACCCCTGAAAACTGGCTACCAACCATGTGTATGAATCAGGTTATGTATCTGATTCCACGTTTGGACGGTCATATCGTTTGTGGTTCAAGCATGGCGGATGTCGGTTTTGACCAACGCCCTTCGCTACAAACCCAGCAAAATATTTATAAAGCCTGTTTGGATATGGTGCCTGAGCTGGCAGATTTCCCAATTGTGAAGCATTGGGCAGGTCTACGCCCAAGTTCACCAACGGGTGTTCCTTATATCGGCCCCTTCCCTGAAATAGCCAATCTCTGGACAAACTTCGGTCACTATAGAAATGGTCTATGTATGGGGCCTGCATCTGCACGACTGCTACGCGAATTGATGTTGGCTCAAAGCTTAACGGTTAACGCCAGTGCCTATAATCCTGAGCGTTTGGTAAGCTTTGCTTGATCAAACGCTACTTGGCTAAATTTTGCGGTTGAATAATGTGGATCAAGGCTTCTTTTAAAGTGGGATATTTAAACTCAAACCCCTGTGCTTTCAATGCTTCGGGGCGAACAAATTGACCATTCAGCACCAGTTGAGACTGCTCGCCTAAAAGTAACTTCAGCACAAAAGCTGGTAAAGAAAGTACAGGTCTACGTTTTAGAATTTGCGCTGCAGTTTGTGCAAATGCTGACTGGGTAACTTTTTCTGGACTGACGACATTAAAAACTTGTTCAGTCGTTTCATGCAACATTAAAAACTCAATCGCTCGCAGCACGTCTTGAATATGCACCCAGACCGCAGGTTGCCGCCCCGAACCAATACGTCCACATAAGTTCATTTTGATCGGAAACAACATTTGCGGCAAAATGCCGGCCCCACGTCCAAAGACCACGCCTAAACGAATAATTTTGGTATTTTGCGACGTGTCTTGCCGTGCAGATTGTTCCCATTTTTGACACAACTCTGACATAAAAATAGACTGCGGCGCTGACTGCTCATTACAACACTCTGTCCATTGTTCAGTCGGATCGATACCATAATAGCCCACTGCTGAACCTGAAATAATACATTTCGGTTGAATCTTTCTTTTAGCGAGATATTGATAGAGCATCGTCGTCGTTTCAACACGACTGGCGATCAGCTTTTGCTTGCGGGTATCTGTCCAACGTCCCTGAGCAATACTTTCCCCAGCCAAATTCACCACATAATCAATGCGATCATGCTTGAGTTCTTCTAAAGCTCGAATCCAAGTCAAATGTGGGTGAATTTTAGGCAAATTTTTCTGTCGACTTAAGCCGATCACTTCATAATCTTTTTCTAATAAATAATCGAGCAAGTTTGAACCAATAAAACCACTTGCTCCTGTCACCAATACACGTTCTTTTTGCATAGCGTGATCTCAAATGATGCTTTTGCTCAAACTATAGCATTTAGAGGAAAGCTTTACGATTGATCGATCATTTTTGCTGCCATACGCTCCGCTTGTTTGCCATAAAACCAGTAAGTCAGCACATACAGCGGAATCGCAATCAATAAAATCAGAATCACCACCATACTGATAAATTGCGGTTGTTGGACGTAGAGCATAAAGTTTTGCCAAACTTCAGCATCTCCTTGCGCAAAGATAAATAAACCTAACATGAGAAAGGCAAAGTTATAGCTCCAAAAAATTAGACTAAAACCTAAAGTGAATTTCTTCCGCTCTGCTTGGCTTGGCGCACGGCGCTGCTGCTTAATAAATTTAAGTAAAACCCAAATCATGGCCACCAAATAAGGTACAGCCGTTAATACAGCTCCCATCCCTGTCGGAAGTAGTGCAGCGAGCACACCACAGACACAACTAAAGACAAAACATATGAAAAAAAACCAGAGAAAATATCGTGTTAGCGAAATCATAGCGCTACTTTAAACCCAGCCAAAAAATCATTATAAAAAAAATTCAGTTTTTTTTCATTTTCATGTCAACCAATCGAAGTTGATGTGCGTTAAATAGGGTACAAGGTCGCAGCAACCGTCAACATTGTACCGGCATCCACAATACGTACGGTGACCTTTCCTAGAGCAATAAGATTGGCTCCAAATTTAAATGTTGTCAGCAGCCGACATTTAAGCGTGAAGCAGTTTTCTTTGACCGACGATTTCATCATCACTCGAATCGTCGGTCTTTATTTTTTTGAGGACTGATTTTTCAGTGCTCCCCCACCTCAATAGATGAAGAAACCCTTAAAATTTAATATGAGTTTAAGTGCTGGACGTCTTCTGCATCCTGAATGACATAACCATTGCGTCCCTGCTCTTTGGCCAAATACAGATTCTGATCGACCTCTTTTAAAAAGGCCATTTTGTCATTTTTCTGGGTTGGGATAATGGTTTTCACCCCTAAACTGACCGATAAACGCTGATCCAATGGCGATGAACTATGGCAAATATCAGCGGTTCGAATACTCTGTAAAATACGCTCCACCACTTCAATTGCAGACGCTTGTGTTGTATCAGGTAATATCAAAACAAACTCTTCCCCACCAAAACGCGCCACCAAATCACGTGGTCGTGAGACACTTTTTTTCAGTAATTGTGCAATTTGTTTCAAGCAAGCATCACCGAGAATATGGCCATTATAATCGTTATATTGTTTAAAATAATCGATGTCTAGTAACATGAGAGTCAGTGGTTGCTGTTCACGCTGTGCATTGAGCCATTCGCGTTGGTAGCTATCTTCAAAGAAGCGGCGGTTGGCAATCCCCGTTAGACCATCTTGATACGAATATTCTTCCAGTTGCTTTTTCAGTGTTTCTAGCTCTTGTTCCTGTTTTTTACGCTCCGAAATATCGAACATAAATCCGACCAAACTATCGACTTCCCCATCGGGTTTGCGCACCACATGCACCACATCGCGAATCCAAATATATTCTCCATTGATGGTTAGTGCGCGATAATCCGCCTCATGATCAACCCCCGAAATCGACTGCGCCACACAAAAATCAACCACCCATGCACGATCATTTTCATGCATTCGCATCGCCCAATCTTCGACTGTTCTCCACGAGTCTTGCTTCCAACCCAGCACTTTTTCAATTTGTGGGCCAATATAACTAAACGTTTTGGTTTCCCAATCAATACTCCAAGGAATAGCAAGTGTTGATTCAATCAGCGTCTTATACACCAGATCATTGACAATACGGGGCGAATTGAAAATAGAATCAGACATAGTTACGTTCTCCTTATACCCTGTCCTACTCAATACATGACTTATTTTTTAGGCATTCTGCATAAATCATTCTTATAAAGTCTCAAAATTGAATCCGTGAACGAGCTGCACATTTCTTTTATGGCTATGACACGATATACAATTTCATAGATTTACATAATACCCCATTAAAAGAACATTTTTTAATCATAATTTATCTTTTTACTATAGTGTTAATCAAATAAATCCATTGCTTTCTTTTTCACATAAACACTCATTGATTTCTCTGTGCAGTTTAACTTACCAATCTAAACTTAACTGTCAGGTCAGAGATTGTCGTCGTAGCGACAATTATCCATCGAATAATTTTGATTTATGTTAGCTTATAGCTCTATTGCGCTTTGAGCTTGGGGTATCTATGGCTGTTCGTTTTTTTCATACATCTGATTGGCATTTGGGACAGTTTTTTTATAACCATTCCCGCCAGTATGAACATGAACAGTTTTTAGCATGGCTACTGGAGCAAATCAGTGCAAGACAACCGCATGCGCTTTTGATTGCAGGAGATATTTTCGATGTCATCAACCCTGCATCGTCCGCACAAAAGCAACTCTATCAGTTCTTAGCAGATGCGCATGCACGTGCACCGCATATGCAAACCCTGATGATTGCAGGCAACCATGACTCAGGCTACCGCATTGAACAAGTTGAACCGTTACTGGCCAAATACAATGCCAAAGCGGTGGGAGTGATTCATAAAAATAGCCAACAGCAGATTGATCTTGAGCACTTATTGGTCCCGATTTTAGATGAGCAACAAAATACTGTGGCATGGTGTCTGAGTCTGCCCTTTTTACGTCCTGCTGAAATTACAGGCTTTAATGAACACACCACCAATAGCCAAAACGCGATTGCTTATTTGCATCAACAATTGATTGCCGAGGCCAAAGCGCGCAAAACAGCAGATCAAGCCCTGATTTTAATGTCTCATGCACATATGCAAGGCGGCGAAACCTCAGACTCTGAACGGCCTATTGTGATTGGGAATGAAGAAGCACTCTCCACGACATTATTTGATGAAATCATTGACTATGTGGCACTCGGGCATTTGCATAAACCGCAAAAAGTCGGTGAAGAGCATATTCGCTATAGTGGCTCCCCAATTCCACTATCTTTTAGTGAAATTAACTATAAACATCAAGTTGTTGAAGTGACACTTGATCCCACACAAAACGATTCCTCCCGTTTTCAGTTGAATGTTTTAGCGATACCACGAAGCATTCAACTGCATAAAATACGCGGTGAACTCAATGAGGTACTGGAAAAGCTGCAAGCATTGCCTCAAGGCGCCATCACGGATATTGATCAACGTGAATATGTCGATATTGAATACCATACTGCTGTTCCACCGCAGCCCAATTTAAGACAACAATTCGAAGAGGCTCTACCCAAAGACCGTTATCGTTTAGTCCGTATTTCGCGCCAATATTTAGCGACTGAGCAAGACCCCAATGCACCCGCTAAAGTAAGTTTAGAACCGCCAACACCAGAAAAACTGTTTCAGCAAATTTGGGAAAAACAGGGTTATCACAGTGATGCAGAAGTATTGAACGATTTTATGAGCTTAATGCGTGAAGCAGAACAATCCCTTGCAGATGAACACGAGGCTTAAAGGTTTAGTATGAATATTTTATCGATTCGAATTAAGAACCTTGCTTCACTTTCTGGCGAACATTTGATTGATTTTGAAAGTGATCCCTTAGCCAGTGCAGGTCTGATTGCCATTGTGGGGAAAACAGGCGCAGGTAAATCCACCATTTTAGATGCCATGTGTTTGGCCCTGTTTAACCGTATTCCACGGCTAAAAGACAGTGATGGCAAACTACAAGATGTCGATGGCTCAGAGCTGCTCACTAACTCCCCCTTGACCGTACTGCGTCGTGGCACTGCACATGGTTATGCCGAGCTTTACTTTATTGCACAGGACCAAAAACGCTATATCGCACGTTGGGAATTAAAACGTTCGCGTGAAAAAGCTGATGGCAAACTACAAAGTGTGCAACGTTCTTTAAAATGTGTCACCGATGGTGTTGTGGTTGCTGATAAAGCCAAAGCCGTCGATGAAAATATTAAACGCATCACTCAACTCAGTTTTGAACAATTTACTCGTGCCGTTTTGTTGGCCCAATCTGAAGTCACTGTTTTTTTAAAAGCACGGGACAATGAACGCGGCGAATTGCTGGAATATCTGACCAATTCCGCTATTTTTGGGAAAATTGGTCAACTGGCATATGAAAAAACCAAATCTGTCGCCACGCAGCGCAAAGAACTCGAAAATGTACTAGGTCATATTGAACTGTTAACTGATGAACAAGTCACTGCATTATCGACACAGTTTCAGCAGTGTGACAGGGATTATAAACAGCTTGAAGCTCAAAAGTCGCAACTGGAAAAACAACAACAATGGTTTGAACGCAAACATAAACTCGACAGTGAAATCATCAACAAACAACAACTCTTCAATACACAAAGCAATTTACAACAGGATTTAGCTCCTGAGCGCGAACACTTGGCTCGTTTGGAGATCTTTTCTGAAATTCGTGCTGTGGTCTTCCAGCAACAACAGTTACAGCAAACGGTGCAGCAACTGACGCCCCGTATTCAACAACAGCAACAACTGTTCGATCATTTACAGCTTAGATTTGAAAGCGAAAAAGCCCAATTCACGCAAGCTGAAATGGCAGTGAATGAACTACAACAGTTTGAACGTACCCATCATGATGCATTGAATGAGGTGCGTAAATGTATTCAAGAACGGGATTTTATTGGGGCTGAGTTTAAGAAAGTTCAGGAAAAATTGCAGGCTTTAGAGCAGTCTAAGCTACCCCTAACCCAGCAACAACAAAAGCTTGAACAGCAGATTCAACACATTGATCGACAGCAAACCGAGTGTAATCAGCAACTGGAAAGCTCACAACAGTTTGTAAACTTAGACAAAGGCCTCAGTGCCCATACTCAACAGCTAGAACAGTTCATTCATCAATATCAAAAAATTGAACATCAACTCGGGCCACGTGCTCAAACGGAACATCGGCTAGCATCAGAAAAAGAACAATTACAGCAGTCGATACAACAGTTCGGGACGATCGAACAGCTTGAAATCAAAGTTGCGCAGACACAGCAGCAACGCGAGTTAAAAATCAATCAACTCAGTCAATTCGAGCTGATTCAGCAAAAAATTCAGCAGTTTTTTGACTTACAGGCTGAGTCTACAGAACAGCAAGTACTGCTCGACAACGCCAAAACACAGCTTCAAGCCGTGCAGCACAATAGCCGACAAGCTGAACAGGCCTTTCAGGCTGCCAAAAGTGAACGCATCCAACTGCAACAGGTTTTGCAACAGCAGCGACTTTTACATGCTGAAAATATCGCAGATTTACGCTCGGCACTCCAAGACGGCGAACCCTGTTTAGTCTGTGGCAGTACCTCACATCCTTATAAAGTGGAAGATACTGCGCTCTCCAAGGCCCTGTTTGAGCTTCAACAACAGCAGGAACAACAGGCAACGCTAAAAGAACAGAATTGCTTTGATGGCTGGCAACAAGCGCAGCAACAGCTGACTAAATTGAATACTGAAATAGAACAACGGCAAACTCTAATTCAGCAACTTTCTGAAAAAATCAGTGCTTTGCAACACGTGTTAATCGAGCACAGTCAAGCAGCAAATATGGCACTCGACTTCACCCTAATGGCATCGGAATTGAAGACTCAGTTCATGCAAATGGCTGAGCAATATCACTCGGATTTGCAACAACTCAAACAACAGTCTGAGCAGCTCCAACACAATATTAAAATCCAGCAACAATGCATCCAAAACATTCAACAGATTGAACATTTACTACAAACAGCAAACGGTTTGCACAACCAAGTTCAGCATATCGTGCAGTGTTTATCTGAGGCTGAAAAAATAACTTGGCAACAGCAGACCACCCAAACCGCTCAGCAAATCTTGATACGCCTAAATACCCGTTCGCAACAACTGGAACAGCTGGAACAATGGCGTCAGCAATGCGAACAAACCACGCAACAGTTCAAGACCAATCAACTGAATATCGAAAATACAAGTAGGCACATCGCTGAAACTAACAAGCAGCTTAGTGAGATCAAACAAAGAGGACAGCAAAATACAGAAATAGCCAATCAATTAATCCAACAAATGACAGGCTTAACTGACATCAAAGCCAATGAGTGGCTCATCCAGCACGATCAACATCGTCAGCAGACGCAAAGCCATTATCAACAGCTAAAACAACATTTTGAGCAATTACGCCATCAATTCGAACAAGAAAAAAATCAGCTAGAACAGCTCAAAGCCCAGTTACAGCAGAATCAGACCAGTGCCAGCCAAGTAGAAAATACCCTTCAGCACTGGCTCAATGCGCACCCTGATTTCCATAAGCCTGATTTAGATGCGCTGGCTCAAATTAGCTCGGCTCAGGAACAACAGATCCGTCAGAAATTACAGCATGCAGAACGCCTAGTAAATGAAGCACATGCTGCATTGAAAACTATGCAAGAGCAGTTGAGTGAACATCTGGGCCATCAACCTAAAATTGACCCAACACAGTTACAACAGCAAATGCAGGAGCATCAAGTCGCACTGCAAACACAACTTGAAATACGCGATCAACTCAAACTCAAACTTGAGTTGCATCAGCAAAATGTCGCCAAACAAAAGCAATTTGCAGATCAGATTCAAGCGATACAACAGAAAGAACACCGTTGGGGTAAAATTTCAGGTCTGATGGGAGATGCCACAGGCAAAAAATTCCGTGATTATGCGCAGCAATATAATCTCGATATTTTACTGGAGCATGCCAACCAACAGCTCAACCAACTCTCACAGCGTTATACCTTAAAGCGTTTAGAGCATTCGCTGAGTCTAGCTATTATTGATCATGATATGGATGGAGAGACCCGCTCCGTTGCATCACTTTCTGGGGGTGAGTCTTTCCTGACTGCCCTTGCCCTATCTCTTGCCATTGCCAATATGGCCTCAGGGTCAATGAAAATCGAATCTCTATTTATTGATGAAGGCTTTGGAACTTTAGATGTATCGTCCCTGCACATGGTCATGAATGCTCTCGACCAATTACAGAATCAAGGTCGTAAAGTGGTGCTGATTTCACACATCCAAGAAATGCATGAACGTATTCCTGTACAAATCCAAGTTAAAGCTTTGGGCGCAGGTGCCAGTACTATTGAGGTGGTCGGATAATTTCACATTTTTGAAATGTCAAAGTTTGATTTGTTTTAAGACACCATCTCTCGGTTAGAAATAAAGGGAGCATCCTACTTGATGTAAATGCTCCCTGTGAGATCCAAACGAATGCTTTAATCCGCTGGGAGTGCTTTTGGTGGAGGTGCATATTTAGATGCATCTGCTGCTTTGTCTGTAGCCGCCATAGACTGTAGCGGATAGATCACAGTACCAATCACACCTGTATTTTGGATGGAACCATGATCTGAGTTTGCAGCATAGGCATCTTCAGGTCGACTAAAGGTAAAAGATGCCACCGCAGAGTCACTCTTACGGAAGCCTTCTATAATCAACTCCCCCTGTGGACGAAGCACATAACCTGAATTGCTACGTGATGCTGCACGTCCATCAATAACATCTAAACCATCCACACTGGCAACCACTTCAAACGTGCTATTGCTATGGTTCTGGTATTTGAGCTGATAACTTTGTCCATCTTTACCAGATAAATAATACTGCTGACCATCTCGAAATAAAGGCAGTGGACGCTGTGCATCATCTACAATCGAAAAGCTAATTTTTCCAGCCGCCAATGACAGACTGTTCACGGCTTTCCCCACGTATTTTTTGCTGGCATAGCGAACTTGTGATTCAGCAATTGGGCTACTGGATAAACGTTTTAAATTGACTTCCTTGACCTTTGAACTGATCTCATCGCCCCACTTGGTGCCTAATTTTTCACTTTTAGCGACCTGAGCATTCTGAACCGTAGATTCCGCACTCATCTCGCTCATTTTGGTATTTGTACTGCTACAAGCTGCTACAAATAAGCTCAGAAGCAGGGAGATAAATAAATAGAGTTTTTTCATTTTGGCTTCATCCTAAATGCAATTTTTATCGTTGTCAGGCAATCATTTTTCAGGGTTCATCTATCTAATCTATAGACGGTTCAATTCATGAGTTTAAATTAAGCCTATTTTTTCAGCAGCCTATTAGTTTTATATAATTGTAAATTAAGCACTTCTCGCGGCCTTCAAGCTCAAGAAGCCCTATTTAAACTTAATGCTGTGAATAATCTCTCGCCCCGAACAAGGCAGTTCCAACGCGAACCATAGTCGACCCAGCTGCAATTGCATCGACCATATCGCCTGACATACCCATGCTTAAGGTATCCCAGTCTTCAGGGTGAACATGCAGCTCTTTTACTTGGTCAAATAACACTTTCGCCGCCTTAAAGGCTTGAGTATTGTTCGGTGCAGGAATCACCATCAACCCACGCAGTTTGATGTGAGGCAACTGACTGATACTTTTTACCAACTCAGCAACTTCATCAGGTTGGCAGCCATCTTTGCTGTCTTGAGCATCGATATTGACCTGTAGACAAAGATTTAATGGTGGTTGTGTTATCAGACGCTGCGCCGATAAACGCTCTGCAATAATTAAACGATCAACTCCATGCACCCATGCAAACTGTTCAGCCAAATGTTTGGTTTTATTGCGTTGTACATGCCCAATAAAGTGCCATTCAATGTCTAAATTCTGTAGCGCCTCTATCTTCTGCAAAGCCTCTTGTAAGTAGTTCTCACCAAAGGCGCGTTGACCACAAGCGTACATGTCTCGTAACACTTCACTGGGATGTGTTTTAGAAACCGCCAAAAGTTCTACAGACTCCACGTCACGTCCTGAAATTTCGCAGGCCTGCTGAATTTGGGATAACACGTGTTGACGTGAATTTTGCAAGATATTCATTGACGAGGGTCTCATTTCGGTCATCTTTTTTGCTTTGCCTTTCAACAAACTGTTGGTTAAGTTGATTGAAAGCCTTATTATTCTATCAAAATAATTAGCATTTAAATGAACTCGGGGAAATAATGGATATCACAGAATTACTAGCCTTTTCGGCTAAGAATGGGGCATCAGATTTACACTTATCTGCAGGTATGCCACCGATGATTCGTGTCGATGGTGAAGTTCGTCGTATCAATTTACCAGCTTTAGAACACAAAGAAGTGCATAAACTGGTCTATGACATCATGAATGACAAACAACGTCGTGATTTCGAAGAAAAATTAGAAACGGACTTTTCCTTTGAAGTTCCAAGTATTGCTCGCTTTCGTGTGAACGCATTCAACCAAAACCGCGGTGCAGGTGCAGTATTCCGTACCATTCCGTCCAAAGTCCTGACCATGGAAGACTTAGGTTTAGGACAAACCTTTAAAGAGTTGTGTGAATTGCCACGTGGCTTGGTTTTAGTGACGGGACCTACTGGTTCTGGTAAATCTACCACGTTGGCGGCAATGATCGATTATATTAACGATAACCGCTATGACCACATCTTAACGGTTGAAGACCCAATCGAATTTGTACACCAGTCAAAAAAATGTTTGATCAACCAACGTGAAGTACACCGTGATACGCATGGTTTTAACGAAGCGCTGCGTTCTGCACTCCGTGAAGACCCCGATATTATCCTCGTGGGTGAGATGCGTGACCTTGAAACCATTCGTTTGGCGCTTACTGCCGCTGAAACGGGTCACTTGGTCTTCGGTACACTCCACACCACCTCTGCGGCAAAAACCATTGACCGTGTGATTGATGTATTCCCTGCTGAAGAAAAAGACATGGTTCGTGCCATGTTATCTGAATCGCTACAAGCCGTGATTTCTCAAACCCTACTCAAGAAAAATGGCGGTGGTCGTGTTGCCGCGCATGAAATCATGATTGGTATTCCTGCCATTCGTAACTTAATTCGTGAAAACAAAGTGGCACAGATGTATTCTGCTATTCAGACTGGTGCAAACTACGGTATGACCACACTGGATCAAAGTTTGAAAAACTTGGTCACCAAAGGGGTGATCAGTCCGCAGACCGCACGTACAGCTGCCAAGCAACCTGAAACCTTCTTATAAGAAAACAATGGATTTGGGGTATAGATATGGATTTTAACGACTTACTCAATTATATGATTCAACAAAAAGCGTCGGATTTATTTATCACCGCTGATGTTGAGCCCTCCATGAAAATTAACGGTCAAATTGTGCCTGTAGCTAAAGGCAAGCTGACAGGTGATGTCGCGGGGCAACTGCTCAACTCGATTATGAGTGAGAAACAGCGCAAAGAATTTGCAGACACACGTGAGTGTAACTTCGCGATTATGAATCGGGATAAAACTGCACGTTTTCGTGTCAGTGCCTTTCAACAGCGTGATATGCCAGGTATGGTTTTGCGTCGAATTGAGACGCAAATTCCAACCATGGATGAGTTAAAACTCCCGCCTGTGCTCAAAGAGTTGGCCATGACCAAACGTGGCATCATCATCTTTGTCGGTGCAACAGGTACGGGTAAATCGACCTCTTTGGCTTCGATCATTGGTTATCGTAACCAAAACTCGAAAGGTCATATCATTACCATTGAAGACCCAATTGAATTTATTCATGAGCATGCAGGCTGTATCATTACGCAGCGTGAAGTGGGCATTGATACGGACTCTTTTGAAATCGCGCTGAAAAACACCTTACGTCAGGCACCCGATGTGATCCTGATTGGTGAGATTCGTTCCCGTGAAACCATGGATTATGCGATTGCCTTTGCTGAAACAGGTCACTTGGTATTTGCGACGCTGCACGCCAACAACGCCAACCAAGCCATCGACCGTATTATTCACTTTTTTGAAGCAGACCGTCATAGCCAATTGTTTATGGACTTGTCTTTAAACCTTAAAGCCATGGTTGCACAGCAGTTGATTCCAACACCAGACGGCAATTCTCGTCGTGCTGCGATTGAGATTTTGATTAACTCACCGTTAATTTCCGATTTGATCCGTAAAGGTGAAATCCACGAAATTAAAGACCTGATGAAGCGTTCTCGTGAACTCGGTATGCAAACCTTTGACCAAGCCTTATTCGATTTGTACAAAGCTAAGCAGATTACCTATAAAGATGCGCTGAAACACGCCGACTCTCCAAACGACTTACGATTACAAATCAAGTTGTCTGAAGAAGGCGGTGATCGTCTATTGCATGCCAGTGCAAACATCACGTTTGACGGCCAAGCTTAAGCATTTCTTTAAACAACAAAAAGGGCTTCTCATGAAGCCCTTTTTTAGATCTAAGTTATTACTTTTTACGCAGTGCTTCTTGGCACTCCGCAGCATCACAGTAACCGTATAGGTTGAGTGAGTGACCTGTTAAAGTAAAGCCATGCTTTTCAGCGACTTCATGCTGCTCATGCTCAATTACTTCGTTGCTAAACTCAACCACTTTGTTGCAGTTTTGACAAACAATATGATCATGATGATCGTCTTGCATGATTTCGAAAACAGAATGGTTATTTTCAAAGTGATGGCGCTGAATAATGCCCGCTGCTTCAAACTGCGTTAACACGCGGTAAACAGTTGCTAAACCGACATCTTCACCTTGTTCAAGTAAAGTCTTATAAATATCTTCCGCACTTAAATGGTGTTGCTTTGAATTTTCTAATAGTTCTAATATTTTAATTCGTGGAAGTGTAACTTTAAGTCCAGCTTTGCGTAGATCTTGATTTGAAATTGGCATGTAAAAAGGTCTCTCAACAAATTTAAAGTTAGAATATGCAACAAAGTGTAGATGCAGTATGATCTATCCGTGGCTCAATTGCATCATAATTAATTTGGGATAGTGTAGCAAAATGCAAAAAATCATGTTGGCGTTATTCGTCACTTCACTGCTCGCAGGCTGTTCGACCTTGGGCGTTTATAAAGTTGATATTCCTCAAGGTACGCCATTAACTCAAGCACAAGCGTCAAAAATACAAGTTGGCATGAGCCATCAACAAGTTCGCTTTTTGCTTGGCAGCCCGACAGTTTCAGATCCAATGAATCCGCTACGTTGGGACTACATCTACAATTATACCCCAGGAACGTATGCTAAAAAAGCCAAGATTCCTGCTGCACAAGGTCAACACCTAAAAGTCTATTTCGACTCAAATGGTATTGTGCAAAAAATTGAAGGCTTAGAAACCATTCCTGCATCTCAGCCAGGCTTACCAGCATCGAAAGAAGCGATTCTAAACGCGCCCCCACTATAAAGCCTTATTCTAAAAAAGAAACCCCTCAACTGAGGGGTTTTTCATATCATTTCGATTGTTTTAAGCGATTGCCTTTAGCAAAGCGACCCACAGGGTTATTTTGTGCACGTATCCTTCGAATATCTTTAGGATTAATACTCAAAGGGCGATAAATTTCAACACGATCCCCTGCCTGTAAAACCTGTTGAAGGTCTTTCAATCGGACACCAAAGATGCCCAATTGTAAAGGCTCAGGCAATTCAACCTGCGAACCTATGCCACTCAGCTGAATCGCATCCTGCGCCGTCATTCCTTCAGAAAATGGCACACTGATATGAAACTGCTGGTCTGCTGTTGCATAGGCAACCCAGACTTGTTGAAGCATGCTCATTAAATCAGTTTTCCAAGCACGGCTACAATTGCCAATACAATAGAAACGGGTAATACAACACGCACAGCAATGCGCCAAATATTATAAAAAGCTTCATTACTAAAGTTCATCGACTTACGTAAATGGCTAATTTTCATAATCCAACCAGCAAAAATGGCATAAATCAAACAAATCACTAAGCCCCACAGCATCAGTAAGATGTTAAAAATCGGGCCAGTGGCTGGAATCAACCACACCAACGTTGCAGCCAGCAATACGAGCCACTGAATCACAATATTTAATTGGCGCTGTGCCAACTGCTCACGTGCCATCTGTAACAGCACGGCTGCCGCTGCAACCGCAGTTAAAGCAATCGCATACGCAGGTAATGCCGCTTGGACGGCAAAAAATGCAAAAGCAACTACCGCCAAAATTTGTGCAATCCAAATCGGTAAAACAGTCTTGCTTGCAGCATCTTGCTGCTGAACTTGTACCAAACTATTTTGCCAGTACAGGCCGAGTCCTAAACCACTTGCCACCAAAGCCAATACCGTTGCACTGCCCCATTCTGAAAATTCAACCGGTGTCACCTGCCACTCAGCGGTTCCTGTACCAAAAAGGTTTGCAAGCACTAAGGAGATCAGCACACCGACCGCCATTAACGCTAAGGTCAACAGACGTGGGGCAAAAGACAACGCGATGGCAACCACAGCCAAAGCAATAAAGATCACGGACGATGTCATATCGGCCAGTGCATATTGATTTAATAATTGCGCAGCATTAGACAACATGCCGCCCGCTAAAAAAGGAATAAAGATGACAGCAAGCCATCCAACAAGACGCCACGTCTGAGAAGCATCGGCATCACGCGTCAAACTCAACAAAGCATTCAATGCCGTGGTTTTTGAACGCTTGGCTAAGGCAATTTCTAAGTAACACACAGGTAAAGCCAAGATCACCATGGTCACTAACCAAAGTAACCAAAAGTCGAGCTGACGTTCAACCTGAATTCCCACCAAGGGTGCAAGTGTGGCAATGATAATAAATGATAAACAAAATGCCATCAGCGGCGATAACCATCGTGACAGAGCATTGTCTTGCATGATGCGTTCCTTCAATAAGTCTTGCGCTATTTTGCCTTGCTCGCTTATGAAAATCAAAAACAAAAAGCAAACCATCAAAACTGATGATTTGCTGCGCTAAATATAATTAAAATTTATTGTTTTTATCCCTCGTTTGGCTCACTTATGAAAAGAAACGAGCAAACCAGTTTTTCCCTTTTTTCTTTTCTTTTTCTTTGATAATACCCATCATATTTTCTTTTACGGCACCGACATAATCTGCATCATCGTGCTGGATATGATTAATCAGCCATTTCGACAACACTTCATGCAGTTCCGCTTCGATTGAATGACCCAACTCAAAACGGTCACGATAAGATTCAATTTTTTTAATAAATAAATCATGTACGCGTTTGTGAGGTACACGGTATTTATAACCTGCTTCTTCTTGGAGAGACTCTTCAAAAGTAAAGTGAGACTGTGTGTAATCAATAATATTTTCTAAAATCTGTTTCACGCGTTCACGGTCAGTATTGACATCAATTGCATCAATTTCATTGATATAATCGAGAATACGACGGTGTTGATCGTCAATCACATCGATACCAGTATTATATTCTGGAACCCACTTCATTATCATTCCGACCACCCAATAAAAATTAATAGATCAATTACATGAATTAATCATATCGATTAGAATTAAAAATAAAAGTGAATCAAATTGGTTGGTTTTATAGTATTTTCATTAAATTAAACTTAAGTGTCTATTTTAAATAAGTAAATAAATTTAAACCCGACCAAAAGAATCAGTTATTATTTAATCGATTTTATTATTTGACAAGTACTTATCAAAATAAAAGCATGTTTTATATTATTATCAACATGCTTTTATATTCTAATCATTTTGAAATAAATTAATATTGATCCGCTTTAGTAACACGTTTTAAAGATGGATCTTTGGCTTCTCGGATTAAACGTTCCACATGGGTCATTTGGTGGCGGATCGCTTTGCCATATTGAAATAAAATCATTTCACCGGGTGCAAAGGCCGTCCACGCTTCATTTTGAGTCAATGGTTCGGTGGTAATCACGGCCACGCGATCCTCTGCGGTTGTGACTTGGCTGAAATCGACTTCAACATCAATATCGATCAACTGTGCAGGTTTAAATGGGTACTCACGCACCAACCAATGCAGTTTGGTAATGGCATAACTAAACAGGGCTTGTCCATTCGATAAACAAAAATTGAACGTGCCATGCTCCGCAATCCGTGGAGAAATATCAGTTAATAAATCAAAAACTTGATCTAGACTTGGCTCGGTATAGCCAAACTTGTTCACCAGCTGATCCAGTAAATAACAAAATGCACGTTCGCTGTCGGTATTGCCCACTGGGGTAAAGCGTCCTGAAAGTACAGGATCAAAGTCATGCAAATCGCCATTATGCGCAAAAATCCACTGCCGTCCCCATAGCTCACGGCTAAATGGATGTGAGTTTTCTAAGTTGATTTTTCCTTGTGTCGCTTTGCGGATATGTGCAATCACATTGCGTGATTTGATTGGATAATTACGAATTAATTCAGCAATCGGGGACTCAACTGCAGATTGATTGTCAACGAATAAACGGCAAGCTTTATCCTCAAAAAAAGCAATCCCGAAACCGTCACAATGGTCTGAAGTAATCCCCGCGCGCTGTGAAAAGCCTCGAAATGAAAAGGTAATATCAGTCGGTGTTGCACAGTTCATTCCGAGCAGTTGGCACATAATCTTGATCTTATTTAAACATATTTATTTATGATGGTTTTATTGTGCATGAGTCCTGACTGGCTTGCAATTCACAATGCTTCATAACCCGAACACATTCAGGCATAAAACTATTTTTATAAAATGCATCGGCCTAAAAAAAGCCTCCGAGGAGGCTTTTTAAAAATGCTAGTGTTTATTACTGCGATTGGTAATCAATGTACCGACACCATGATCGGTGAAAATCTCCAACAGCGTTGCATGTGGCACACGACCATCTACAATATGCGCGCTTACCACACCACCTTTCACCGCATCTAGAGCACAACCCACTTTCGGAATCATCCCTCCGTAAATCACGCCCGTTTCAATGAGACGGTCAACTTCTTGAGTGGTTAGACCAGTGAGCAGGTTTTTATTTTCATCTAAAACACCTGAAATATTAGTCAACAAAATCAGCTTTTCAGCACCGAGGGCTTCAGCCACTTTTCCAGCCACCAAATCCGCGTTGATGTTGTAGGTATTGCCCTCTTCATCCACACCTAAGGGTGCAATCACAGGAATAAAATCACCACTGCTAAACATTTCCAATACATCAGTTTTAACACTGGTCACTTCGCCGACTAGGCCAAGATCAATTTTTTGTACTGTGCCATCTTCCGCAGTTTTTTCCATCAGTAACTTTTGTGCACGCAGTAAATTACCATCTTTACCCGTTAAACCAATGGCACGACCGCCATGTTGGTTAATCAAGTTCACGATGGATTTATTCACACTACCACCCAACACCATTTCAACCACTTCCATGGTCGCTGGATCGGTCACTCGCATGCCATCAATACGGTCAGACTCACGCCCCAATTGCTTTAAAAACGAGTCCACTTGTGGACCACCGCCATGCACCACGATTGGATTTAAACCGACGGTTTTTAACAAAACGATGTCACGTGCAAACGAGCTCTCAAGCTCAGGATCGGTCATTGCATTGCCACCATATTTCACTACTAGCGTTTTTCCAGCAAAACGTTGAATGTACGGCAAAGCTTCAGTCAGGACTTGTGCTTTGTCGAGGCCAGTATGTTGATGTGGCATGTGCCTCTCCTTAATGGGCGTCTAATAGGTCTTGTGCAATCTGCGGATAATCTGCCGTCAGCATGTGCACAAAGTTATGGCGAATTTGATGGAGCCGCTGATCACTGTCCGCGTCGAAACGCACAGTAAAATACTCGCCCGTATTCGATGCTCGAATAATGCCAAATCCATCCTCAAAATCAAGTCTTACGCCATCAATTTTACTCATTTCTGCTTGAAAGTGCTGACTTTGTTTTTCCACATTCGCTAAAACCAGCGCGGGTGAAATCTGATGGGTGCTGATATAAATATCCTCTGTACTGGCACGTTCTGGGTAGTCTGCTAACGCTTCCGACAAAGTGCATTGCTTCAGGCTTAAGTATTCCAATACACGTAATGCGGCATATAAACCATCGTCATAGCCAAAGCCACGACCATCATTAAACACATAATGCCCTGCATATTCACCGCCAAAAATAGCTTGTCCTTCAGATTGCGCCAAGTATTTACGTAGAAAAGAACTGCCTGTGCGAATCATTTTTGGAATACCCTGATGGGCCAGTACAGTATTGCGAACCATGGTAGAACATTTCACATCAAAAACCACTTCATGCTCAGGATGATCGGCCAAACACATGTGCGCAAACAAGGACAATAAACGGTCTGCTGAAATGATTACGCCCTTTTCATCAATCAATACAACACGATCACCATCACCATCAAAGGCAATACCGATATCAGCATGCTGCTGTTGTACGGCGTTACGCAGCAGATCTAGATGTTTGGCTTGAGATGGATCGGGGGCATGTTCAGGAAATTCACCATTGGCCTCACAGCGTAAAGCATGCACCTCACAGCCGAGTTTCTTTAAGACCAAAACGGCACAACGACCCGCTGAACCGTATAAACCATCCACCACAACTTTATAGGATCGAGGTTGAGGCATGAGCTGTATATCATTGAGCAATGCCGCCTGATAAGCCAGACAATATTCAGGTACAATCAGATGTGGCGACGTTTGCCAGTTCATCTCTGCATGGCTGTCAAAATATTCATTTGTATCGCGTGCCACCTGCTGGATTGCCTCAGGTAAAGGAGGCTCACCCTGCATAATCCATTTGACCCCATTATCCGACTTCGGATTGTGGCTGGCTGTCACCATAATGCCATTGCCATCAAACTGGCGTGCCGTGTAATACAACACAGGGCTAGCACAGCATCCGATAATTTTCGCATCTAAGCCCTGTTTAAGACATTCTTTGTAAATAATTTCTGCAAAAGCAGGACTGCTTTGTCTAGCATCATAACCAATAGCTAAACGTGTCTGCCCAGTCTTTAAATATTGAGTTGCGAGCGCTTGTGCAATGGCACGAATCAGCTCAGCACTCATGACATCCAATTTGCCACGAATGTCATAGGCACGAAAAATATGTGCAGGAAATTTTGGCTGAAAATCCATAGGTCTAACTTCTAATTTATTCAGATCAACAGCTCTTTCAGCTGTCCTTGTTGTTATGCTTAACGCTGCATTTAATTTTACTAAGGATTCAAAAAAGAGTTGTAACTTTTTATGAACTAAAAATGATCATTCAGCATTAAAACAACAAAGCCTCTTTCATGGAGAGGCTTTGTTGTTTTACTTTATCACTGAGAGATTAGTTTTGACCAGTATGTCCAAAACCACCTGCACCACGTTCTGTCGCTTCAAATTCATTTACAATATCAAACTGTGCTTGAATCACAGGTACAAGTACATACTGTGCAAGACGTTCACCCGGTTCTAAACTGAAAGCTGTTTGGCTGCGGTTCCAAACTGATACCATCAATTCACCTTGATAGTCCGAATCAATTAAACCCACCAAGTTACCCAAAACAATGCCGTGCTTATGACCTAAACCTGAACGCGGTAAAATTAAACCTGCAAAGTGTGGATCTTCAATATAAATAGATAGACCCGTTTTCACCAAAACAGTTTGTCCCGGTTCAATGACAGTCGCAGCATCGACACATGCACGAAGGTCTAAGCCTGCTGAACCCGTTGTCGCATAGGTTGGCATTGGCCATTCATTGCCTAAACGTGAATCCAACACTTTAACCTGAACTTTCATTCTCTTTTTCCTAGTACAATAAATTTCTAAAACAAAAAAATATTTAGCGCTTAATCAACGCACGTAAATTGTCTAAATAATGCTGCGCTTGTAACTTCGGATCGACATTGCCCGCCAGTTTCTTTTTACGCCCCAGCCATTCCAACTCATCTTGCGGCAACTCATCCAAGAAGCGACTTGGTGTCATTTGCTTCATTTGACCACCCGCCTTACGTTGTTCTGCAAGCGTGATGGTTAAACCCTGACGCGCACGAGTGATGCCCACGTACATCAGGCGACGCTCTTCCTCAACTGTATCTGCGGCAATCGAGTTTTTATGCGGCAGCAACTCTTCCTCAAGACCAATCAGATAGACATATGGAAACTCAAGACCTTTAGACGCATGCAGCGTAAGCAAGTTTACTTTGTCAGTGTCTTCTTCTTCTTGCTGCTGCTCTAACATATCCAGCAACACCATTTTACGAATTACGCTTTCAATGTTTTTCTCATCAACATCTTCAGCACGGTTAATCAAACTTTGAATACTGCTATACAGCACTTCAATATTATCTAGCTTGGTTTTTTCTTGCGCAGGCGTCGCCGCAGACTCTTTGACATAGTCGATGTAACCCGCTTCAACCATCATCTTGCGAATAATCGGTACAGGTTCATCATCCTCAAGCAACTCACGCGTAAAGGTGGTAATGAAGTCTGCAAACTCCGCCAACTGCGTGGTGGCTTTTTTAGGAATCACCATGGTGAGTCGCTGATCACCCGCGGCAGAGAGCAACGACAAATGATTTTCTTGTGCAAACAAACCCAGCTTTTCTAAAGTCACAGGCCCAATGGCACGTTTAGGTGTATTGATAATCCGTAAAAATGCACTGTCATCTTCAGGATTAATAATGACGCGCAAATAGCTCATCACGTCTTTGATTTCAGCCCGTCCGAAGAATGACTGACCTCCCGATAATTTATACGGAATCTGCATTTGACGCAGTTGTGTTTCCAATGCACGTGCTTGGAAGTTCCCCCGATACAAAATGGCGTAATCTTTCCAATTTTTACCATTCATCAGTTTATGCGTAATTAAGTCTTTCACTACGCGTTCTGACTCATCGTCATCATTGCGGCACGTAATCACTCGAATTACTTCACCATGACCTTTATCTGACCACAGTTTTTTATCAAAAATATGCGGGTTGTTACCAATCACGGTATTGGCTGCTTTCAAAATACGACTGGTCGAACGATAGTTCTGTTCGAGTTTAATCACTTTTAAATTGTGAAAATCTTCATTCAGCAAAGCCATATTTTCAGGCTTGGCACCACGCCATGCGTAGATCGATTGGTCATCATCACCCACCGCAGTGAACTGTCCCATCACCCCGACCAGCAATTTCACCAAAATATACTGTGCGGTGTTGGTGTCTTGATACTCATCGACCAATAAATAGCGAATACGGTTTTGCCAGCGCTCACGAACTTCTGAGTTTTCTTGTAAAAGACGCGTCGGCATCACAATTAGGTCATCAAAATCGACCGCATTATAGGCACGTAAATTACGCTCATACAGTTGATATAAGTGCGCAAACTGAACATCTTCTGCGGTTTCACAGGTGGTGTGTGCTTGCTCAGGCGGAATCAGGTCATTTTTCCAATCTGAAATCATCTTCATGGCTTTGGCAATCAGTTCTTTACTTTCCGCACCGGATAAATTGTCACGGTGCATCAAGTCCATCAAAATACGCTTACAGTCGTCTGCATCTAAAATAGAAAAATTATTTTTTAATGGCGTGTGTTTCAGCTCTAAACGCAGCATGTTTAGGCCAAAGGTGTGGAAGGTCGAGACTGAAAGCCCCTTTGCCTCTTCACGTGACAGCAACTTGGTAACACGTTCTTTCATTTCACGTGCTGCTTTGTTCGTAAACGTCATCGCGGTAATACGATAAGCAGGAATGCCGCAATGTTTCACCAAGTAGGCAATCTTACGGGTAATCACCGAAGTTTTACCTGAACCAGCCCCTGCAAGTACTAACAAGGGTCCTTGAGTGTATTTCATGGCTTCAAGTTGCTTGTCGTTTAACTGACTTGCCAGTGACATAGTCTTTCCTCTATTTCATTCCGAGCTCGATTATAGTCATCTCCGCTACAGATGCATAATGCAAATTCATATTTTAACAGTCATAAAAAAACCACCCGAAGGTGGTTTTTCAGTCTTCAATAAAAATTATTGAATTGCGTAGATGCTGATTTCTACACGACGGTTTTGCTCACGGCCTTCAGCAGTGGCGTTAGACGCGATTGGGTTTGCTGAACCTTGACCTTGTGCATTAATACGTGTTGTAGAAACACCTTGAGATGCCAAGTAACTTGCTACAGATTGCGCACGCGCTTGAGACAGAGGAATGTTAATTGAATCATTACCTGTACTATCTGTATAACCTGTTACAAGAATACCGCTCTTGTTATCTTCAGTTAAGGTTTGCGCAACTTTGTTTAAAGTTGAATAGAAGTTCGGCTTGATGTTTGATTTGTTGGTATCAAAGGTAATGTTACCCGGCATAACCAAACCTACAGAACCATCTGGATTACGGTTAACTTCTACACCAGTCCCCGCCATTTGTTGACGAAGTTTCTTCTCTTTGTTGTCAAGGTAAACACCAGTTGCACCACCGACAACTGCGCCAATCGCTGCAGCACGGTTGTTTTGACGACTCGTGTTTGCGTTTCCTTTAGAAATACCATAACCCGCAGCAGCACCAATTAAGGTCCCTAGAGCAGCTTTATCGTATTCCACACCACCAATGTTATTACCAGTGCTTTGACAACCTGTAAGAACCATTGCCCCAACGACTGCGGAAATTGCTAGTGCACGCATCGCATGCCTCCTTCTTTGTGTGTTTTGTTTATAGAACGAATATTGTCGTAAAACGATGATCTAGACCATTGATTTTTTGTTAATAATAAAGCCTTTATTTACAATATGTAATAAAAAATTTCCTTTTCAATGCTTTCTTCGTCACAATTTCTACACAGTTAATGTTTGGTGCTTTTCTATTTGATCATCCCGTACTATATTGACCTTTAGAAAATAGAACGAGTTGCGAAACGCATTATATTCTAGGGTTTATTTTTATGTCATCACCAAACCAAAAACAACCTTTATTAAAAAAAATCACACGTGGTTTAACTGTTGGTTCAGTCATTACAGGCAGTACTTTTTTTCATGGTCCGCCAGTGCTGGCACTCGGCCTGACCAAACTGTTTAAAAAATCAAAAAAAGTGGATGAGACCAATATTCAAATCACCAACAGCTGGCTGGCTGTGAACAATTATTTAATCGATCATGTCCTACCCAACACGAAATGGGACATTTCTGTCGATGATGATCTTGAGCTAAGTATGCAGGGTCGTTACCTGATGACTTGCAACCATCAAAGTTGGGTCGACACCACGGTTAACCAATATTTTGGTTTAACCCGTATGCCCCTCACCCGTTTCTTTACTAAGTGGGAACTTATTTTTATTCCATTTGTCGGCCAAGCTTTTAAAATTCTAGGCTTCCCGATGATGAAGCGGCATAGTAAAGAACAAATTGCGAAAAATCCTGCGTTGAAAACACGCGATATGGAAGAGGCACGCAAGTCTTGTGAACAACTGCTTAGCCAACCATTCACCCTGTTAAACTATTTGGAAGGCACGCGTTTTACTCCTGAAAAACATGCACAACAGCAATCGCCTTATCAAAATTTACTTAAACCGAAAGCGGGTGGCTTGGCCCTAGCCTTAAGTATTTTAGGTAATGACATTGATGCCTTGGTAGATATGACCATTGTCTATCCCGACGGCGCGCCTGGCTATAGCGAATTTTGGCTCGGGGACGTCCCACGGATTGCGGTCAATTTGCGTAAAATTGATATTCCTGCATGGGTACTCGCTGGAAACTATGAAGACGATGCAGACTTTCGTAAACAATTCCAAAAGTGGGTCGATCAACTTTGGACTGAAAAAGACCAGTTGATTGAAAAAATGAAAGCCAAATACTCAACGTCCAATTTAACCGAGTAAGGGTCTATGCATGATGCAGAATAACCAAGTCAAAAAGTCTAAATATCATCAGGTTGATCCACAAAGTTTGTATTTCAAACTGTTTTTGATCTATGACATTTTTATGGTGTTTCTCATCATTTTTAACTTGTTTTGTTTGTGTGCTAATTTTTTTATCATGAGCAATATCGGTGGATGGTTTTTCCATGCCATTCACCTAGAAAGTGTCTTAAGCTTCTATCGTGAGCATTTACATCCGTGGGTCATCACCACAGAAGCTTGGTTTATTCTGTTCTTGATTACTGAATTATTGGTGCGTTGGGGCATTGCCATCGTTTATCGACACCATCGTCGCTGGTTTTTCTTTCCCTTTATTCATTGGTACGAAATTTTAGCGATTATTCCTCATTTACGTTTTTTAAGATTATTTCGCGCAGGGGTGATTGCTTTTCGCCTGCATGAATTGGGCTATAACGTAATTCCTGAGTCGGTACAAGCCAAGGCCAAATTTTACTACCGCGTGGTGATGGAAGAGCTCTCTGACCGCGTCGTGATTACTGTATTGGATGGGGTGAAGCACGAATTAAATACCAGTTCGACCCATAAAAAAATTATCCATGATCTCGTCGATCATCATCGGGCTTTATTTGCACAGGCATTGGCTGAAATTTTACAAGAATCTCTCGCCACTGAACTGAAACAACGTCAATATTTAATTGCTCAAAATGTTGGTCTGATTGTGAATCGTGCGATTGAAGATACCCCTGAACTCACCCAATTACTGCGTTTAATACCAATTGTGGGGGGAAGAATTGAGCAACAAATTCAAAGTATCGGACAACGACTTGGTGAAAACATCACACAAGGTTTACTGGAACCGATGGTGGTGGGAAATCCAGCACAGCCCAATGCCACCTATCGCTTGATAGCTGAAAAAGTCAGTGATTTAAAAATCGACAATCAGTCTTTGGAACAGTTGGTTGAGTCTGTTGTTTATGAAAGTTTGGATGCCATTCGCAAGCAAGTTAAGGTGAAACAGTGGTTAGAAGAGCTTGAAAAAGATGATCAAGCCAAAGAATAAGCATTAAGGTAAAAATATTACAAACGCAGCTAGTGCAATCCTTCATTTTGTTCTAGGATTTGCTCTATTTACAACATCACTTCTTTAGTAAAAAATAAATCTGAGAAGTCTTAAGGAAAAATTATGGCTGATATCCGGATAACTGGCAGAATGGTCAATGCGATTCGCATTACCCTTGACACCAATGATCATGATGCAATCCGACAGCAATTAAGTAAAACATTACAAAATGCATCGACTGCTGGGGCGTTAGTTGTTCTGGAAAGTAGCGTTGAGCAAGAGTTAATTTCCTTGATTCAATTATTACTGGATCTGGATGTACAGCCAATGGCAGTACAAGAAGGAATTTTGGCGGAACAAGCCCGCGCCATTCAGTTCCCTGTGATTCCAGCACAAGGACATGGTATTAGCTCGCAACTTCAAGAAGTCAAAGCAACCAAAGAGCAAGTGGTTGAAGCTCCTGCTGCGACAGCTTCGACCAATGCACCAGTTGCGACAGCACCTGTCATTCGCCATGCAACTTCATACCATGACGAAATTTTACGTACGGGTCAGTGCTTGGTTCAAAATCAAGGCGATATCATTATTACCGCAGGTATTAACAGTGGCTCGGAAGTGATTGCTTCAGGAAATATACATATTTATGGTAGTGCTCGTGGTAGAGTCATTGCCGGCGCGGGCGGAAACAGCGCTGCACGCATCTTCTGTCATGCTTTAGAAGCTGAATTGGTTTCAATTGCAGGGACCTATTGTGTTGCAGATGATATTCCAGCGCAGCATTTAAAACGCCCAACACATATTTACTTAAATGATCAACAAGAGCTTGTATTTGAAGCGCTTGAATTTTAATGTATAAATAAACACCAAAAGCCCCAAATGATAAATAAGGGGATTTAAACCATAACAGGAGTGGATTCGGTGGCGAAAATTGTTGTCGTAACATCAGGCAAAGGTGGCGTAGGCAAAACTACGACAAGCGCATCTTTTGCAACAGGTTTAGCCCTACGTGGTCACAAAACTGTTGTGATCGATTTTGACGTAGGTTTACGTAACCTTGATTTGATCATGGGTTGTGAACGCCGCGTTGTGTATGATTTTGTCAATGTATTAAATAACGAAGCTCGATTACAACAAGCGCTTATCCGCGATAAAGATATCGAGAACTTATATATTTTACCTGCGTCGCAAACCCGTGATAAAGATGCCTTAACTGATGAAGGCGTAGCACGTGTCATGGATGAGTTGTCACAAGAGTTTGACTACATTATTTGTGACTCACCTGCAGGGATCGAACGCGGTGCAATTTTAGCAATGTACCATGCCGATGAAGCGATTATTGTGACCAACCCTGAAATTTCATCTGTACGTGACTCTGACCGTATTATTGGTATGCTCGACAGCAAAACCAAAAAAGTTGAAATGAATGAAGGTCGTATTCGTAAACACTTGTGTATCACACGTTTCAACCCTGAACGTGCCGATAAACAAGAAATGTTAACCATTGACGACATTTCTAAAGATATTTTACGTGTGCCAACTTTGGGAGTAATTCCTGAATGTAAGAGCGTTTTACAAGCATCGAACGAAGGTAAACCTGTCATTCTCTTTACTGAAGAATCCGCAGGCCAAGCCTATGATGACCTTGTAGCACGTTTCTTAGGTGACGAACGTCCTTACCGTCATATTACCGTAAAGCCTAAAGGCTGGTTAGCACGATTATTTGGAGCGTAGACATGGCAGGATTTTGGAGTAAGCTTTTTAGTAATGATGAAAAACCGTCTAGTGCTCAAACAGCGAAGGATCGTTTGAAAGTCATCGTAGCGTCTGAAAGTGGTTTAGGTAAACGTCTTAGCCAAGACAAAATCGACCAAATGAAGAAAGAAATCATGCAAGTGGTGAATCGCTATGTTCGCGGTGTAGATGAACAGCACATTCAAATGGCTGTACGCTCTGAAGCGAATATTGAAATGCTTGAAATGAATATCAATTTGCCTGAAGAACGTTAATCTGATTTTTGATTAGTCAAGTAAATTGAATCAAGGCAGAATATGCGCAGACACAAGAAAGTATTTTCTTTGTCTCCCATATTTTGCCTTTTTTAATGATTAAACCAGCAAGGAGATTGCTATGGCATTATCTCAGCCAGCAACGTTCAATGAAGAATGGTCAGATGAGCGTGTATTTGCCTACTTAACTCAGCTTCCTCCTGAAGGTGTGAATGGCGACTTTCATGTGTTGTACCATGCCTTTAAACACATGCGCCCAAGTGATTATGAGCGTCTGCTCACCCAATTTAAAACGGATGGCCGCAATATTAACGCTACCAATCCAGAAGGTCTGCGCATTCATGACGTAATTGCCGCTTACCCACGTCAAGCAGCTCCCTTCTTAGACGTTTTGGCTAAATTTGCCTAAGTCTAGATCTGCTCAATGCGCAGGATCTACAAATGCCAGCTTATTTCTATGAGACTGGCATTTTTTATGTCTGTAAAAACCACATCCAAAGTGGAAAAGTCAAACCGAAACACAAGGTTTGCAAACTAATGACCGCTGCCATGAGCTGGCTGTCCCCTTGAAAATATTTGGTTAGGACATAGGCTGCTGAGGCCGTTGGGAGCGAGAAGAATACCACTACAATCATGGTTTCAAATGTTGCTAAACCAAATAAAAGACAGCCTACATAGGCTAAAATAGGCACCAAGATTAAACGTCCAAAAGTGTTTAAGATTAGCGCTCGACCCGCATATTTTAACGCATTAAACTGGAGTGCTGCGCCCACACACAAGAGCCCAAGCGGAAGGCTCATCCCTGCTACTAGCTTTAAAGATTGGCTGATGCTCTCGAGCAAATGCATACCTGAAAAATTAAAAGTAATCCCGACCAGACAGGCCAGAATCAGCGGATTTTTCGCAACTGACCACGCAATATTTTTATAAGATAGTCCCTGCCCTTGAGAAAAACCAAGTACGGACAGTACATTCACCAAAGGAATGACAAAGGCAATAATCATAGCAAAGACTTGCATCCCCGCAGCGCCAAAAATCAAAGCCATACTAGTCAAACCAATATAAGTATTAAAGCGAATATGACTCTGTAAATAGACGCCAAATTGCGCCACAGGCGTACCATACAGCGCTTTTAATACCCACAGCACCACACTCATCAGCAAGGTCACAGTAAAGACCACAGCAAGCGCTGGCAGGACTTGCCCGACATTAAAATGAACGGTGGCTAGACTACTGAACAGCAAAACAGGAAATAAAATCCAATAATTCAGTCTTTCAGCGCCTTGCCAAAATTCCACCGTTAAAAAGCGATACCGCTTTAATACATACCCCATGGCAATGAGTACTACCAATGGAATTAATGCATCAATAATTTGCATGACTGGATGCCTAAACTGAATGATTAAGAAAAAGCCTGCAATCCGCAGGCTTTCTTTTTAAACTAAAATTTCTCGCTTACCGTTCGCACCTTGCGCGCTCACGATCCCATTTTCTTCCATTTGGTCGACAATCCGCGCGGCACGGTTATAGCCCAAACTAAACTTACGTTGTAGCGAGGACACCGAAACCTTGCGTGTTTCCAATACAAAGGATACGCACTGGTCATAAAGTGCATCACGGTTTGGATCGCCATCACCATCTTCAAAGCCACGAGAACTTGGCTCTTCATCAAATGGCGTTAGGATTTCATCAACATAATTTGGCGAGCCACGTTCACGCCAAGCATCACAGATGCGGTTCACTTCATCATCGGCAATAAAGGCACCATGTACACGTTCAGGTTCAATTTTACCCGGGCCTAAGAACAACATATCACCATGACCCAGTAAGTCTTCCGCTCCACCAGCATCCAAAATCGTGCGAGAGTCAATTTTCGAGTTCACACGTAAAGCCACACGTGTTGGAATGTTGGCTTTAATCAGCCCCGTAATTACATCGACCGATGGACGCTGCGTTGCAAGTAACAAATGAATGCCTGCGGCACGTGACTTTTGTGCCAAACGCGTAATCATTTCTTCAGCTTTCTTACCGACCTGCATAATCATATCGGCAAACTCGTCCGCCACAATCACAATCGAGGGTAATGGAGTCAAACGTGGTGCACGCTCACCTGCAACCGAATCACTGGCTTTCCAAGTCGGATCAATCAGCTCTTCGCCATTGGCAATCGCTTCTTCCACTTTACGGTTATAGTCCGCAAGCTTACGAATTTTTAAGAAAGACATCAGCTTATAGCGACGTTCCATTTCATTCACACACCAGTTCAAGGCACTGACTGCATCCTTCATGTCCGTGACCACAGGGGTAAGCAAATGTGGAATATCGTTATAGTTAGCAAGTTCTAACTGTTTCGGGTCAATCAAAATTAAACGCAGCTCATTCGGCGTATATTTCAACAACATCGATAAAATCATCGAGTTCACTGCAACAGACTTACCTGAACCTGTGGTGCCTGCAACCAGCATATGCGGCGCTTTACCTAAGTCAGCAATGACAGGATTACCTGAAATATCTTTACCCATTGCCATCGAAAGAATGCTATTCGGATCGGTAAAAGCAGGAATAGTCAACAACTCGATTAAACGCACCATTTCACGTGTGCTATTCGGCACTTCAATCCCGATATACGGTTTACCCGGAATGACTTCAACCACGCGTACAGATGCCATGGACATTGAACGTGCCAGATCTCGTGAGATATTGGTCACTTTAGAGGCTTTCACACCTGGTGCTAAATCCAACTCAAAACGAGTTACCACAGGCCCCGGCTGTGCTTCGACTACTTTAGCCTTGACATTAAATTCTTGTAGCTTAATTTCAAGCAATTCAGATAACCGAGCTAGCTGTTCCGCAGTGAAATTGACTTTTTTATTGAGGTCAACTTCATCCAGTAAATCCAGTCCTGGCAGCGGTGATAAATCACGACGACGCTCTGCTACTTGCATGGACAAAGACATTGGACGGCCTGATGCATCCGTCAGTGGCGCATCAAAATCGAAGTCGTCTTCTTCTTGCGGTTTTCCAGCAGTGTCCTGCCATGCTTCAATAAACGCTTCTTTGGACAAAACTTCTTTGGCTACAGCCGCTGTAGCACTTGTGCTTACGGTATTATGATGCTGAATAGGTGCTTGTACAAAAGCTGATGACTGCGCATAGCTACTGCTGGTCCGCACATCTGAAGCAGCAACTTTCTGCTCCGACCAATCTTCAGCAAGGAATTCGTCTAAATCATCCAATTCATCAAGCTGTGCTTTTGCAATTCCACTCGGCGCTGGTTGTAATGCAACGGGACTTGCAGCAGCACTTAAGGTTGCAACCTCGGCTACCGCAATTGGATCTTCAACCACATGTAAATGAGACACCGGTTCAGGCGTATTGAAGGGGCTGTGAACATCCGTTGCTGTTTTGCCATTGGGTACGGCAGCAAGCAGCTCGTCAAAGATTTCATCATCATCCCAATCAACATTTTTCTTCTGTGCAGGAGCATCGTCTTGGAAATAATTAGGATCAGCAATTGCCGCTGTATGATCTTGCACCACTGCTTGAAAGTGTTGTTCTGGGCTAAATGGGCGATCTTCTTCGGCAGCACGAAGTAAAGCATCAATATCATTTTTATGACGTTGATCTTCACCTGAGTTTAATGCACGCCACACTTCCCCTGTCGCCACCACGCGTTGACTGTCTTGTTCTAATTGGTGCGCTTTTTCTATAGTCCGCTCAAGCTCTACTTCATCATCCACATCCACCTGTTGTTCTTGAACACGTTGCTCTTTAGCCACCATGTCATTAAACAAATGCTCTGCTGAATAGTCGCGCTGAGGTGCTTTAACTGATGCCTCTTGCACGGCTACTGGCGCCTCGACCAATTCCGTTGCTTCAACACTCTTTTTCGGTGCCGTTGCAATCACTTCTTTTTTGACGCTTGGCGTCGTACGATCAAAGGCAGACTCGCTTTCAGGTACGTTACGGTAAAATAAATCTTGTAAATACGCAGGAGTTGCTTTGAGGGTCGCGAAAGTACGGTTCCATTTGATACCGAAAGCCAAGGTCAATAAGACCACGGTAAACACGACCAAAAATAAGGTTGCACCGTAAATGGTTAAAATCTGCGACAAACTTTGTCCCAGTTCATAACCAATAATGCCACCAGAGGCATTGTCTAATGTGTCCGCTGGAACTTTCCAAAACAAGAACAGTAAGCTAGCGGTTGCAAGCAAAATAAAGAATTGTGCAGCATAACGAAATGGACGGTTTAAAAAACTATGCGGCCACCATACTTGAATGGCTTCAATGAACAAAAACACAGGAATAAGTAGACTTGCCCAGCCTAAAAAACCGAACAGTAAGTCAGCAATCCACGCCCCTGCAACGCCACTGGCATTCGAGACTTGCAAAGTATCACTTGATATATGCATCCAGCCCGGATCAAATGGGGTATAGGTCACGGTAGCAAGGAACAAATAAATGCCAAACGAGACTAAAAATAATGTCATTAATAAGCGCTGTGCATAAGCACCCGACACCTCAGTCATATACTGTCCTGTAACAAATTCTTCATTAATGTTTTTGTTCGAAACCTAAAGCAAAAGTTTCACAATAAACGTCATATTATGCACCTCTTCTTTATAAAAAGATGCACTATTCTTAAATGCTTTATGTATAGCGAGCAGATGATTTTTCCACTTTTTCCCGCTCTACACCGCATATTTCTTCTATATAGCTCAAATCGATTTGATTGATCAATAATATCGACATTGAACTCACACAACTGTTATAGAGTTTCACGTATAATTCCACAAATTTCTAAATAAAAAAAGGATTCTACGTATGAGCGCTCGTCACTCACGTTTGATTATTCTCGGTTCAGGCCCTGCGGGTTACAGCGCTGCGGTATATGCTGCGCGTGCCAACTTAAAGCCTACATTGATTGCGGGTATCCAACTCGGTGGTCAACTAACGACAACGACTGAAGTCGATAACTGGCCGGGTGACCCTGAAGGCTTAACAGGTCCTGCACTGATGGAACGTATGCAAGCGCACGCGGAACGTTTTGGTACTGAAATCATCTACGATCATATCAATGAAGTCGATCTTTCTGTACGTCCATTTGTACTCAAAGGTGACATGGATGAGTTCACTTGTGATGCACTGATTATTGCCACAGGTGCGACCGCTCAGTACTTAGGTCTTGAATCTGAAGCTGCTTTTATGGGCCAAGGCGTAAGCGCATGTGCAACCTGTGATGGTTTCTTCTACAAAAACCAAAAAGTGATGGTTGTGGGTGGCGGCAATACTGCCGTTGAAGAAGCACTATATTTGTCTAACATTGCATCGCATGTGACTTTGGTTCACCGTCGTGACTCATTGCGTTCTGAAAAGATCCTTCAAGATCATTTATTTGAAAAGGAAAAAGAAGGCAAAATTAGCATCATTTGGAATCACCAAGTGGATGAGGTTTTAGGTGACAACACGGGTGTAACCGCAGTTCGCCTAAAATCGACTCAAGACGAATCTACACAAGATATTGATGTCCAAGGTTTGTTTGTTGCCATTGGCCACAAGCCAAACAGCGCGATGTTTGATGGTCAATTGAACTTACGTGATGGCTATATTCAAGTTCAAAGCGGTACATCTGGTAATGCCACAGCTGCTTCTGTTGCAGGTGTATTCGCAGCAGGTGACATTGCTGATAGCGTTTATCGTCAAGCGATCACTTCAGCAGGTTCTGGCTGTATGGCTGCGCTAGATGCAGAAAAGTATTTGGATGCTTTAGGCGAATAATCTGAGCCTTGAAAAAGACCGCCTTCCATAGGCGGTTTTTTTATGTATGATCTTAAAGTCATTTTTTATCATGTATACACACCACTATGCAGCAGTTACCACCTTCTGAGTATATCTTTCCCGATCCACTTGAAGTTGACCCCGAAGGTGAAGGCTTAATTTGTATTGGTGCAGACCTCTCCCCTTCTACCTTATTTGAAGCCTACACCCATGGTTTGTTTCCATGGTTCTCAACAGGCGAGCCCATTTGCTGGTGGTGCCCCGAGCCACGTTGCATCATCCGTCCGCAGGATTATCAGCCCAGCAAAACCCTCATTCGTAGCATGAAAAAGCAGGATTATCGCATCACCATCAATCAAGCTTTTGAACGAGTGATCCGCGCCTGCTCACTACCACGCAGCTATGCTGATGACACGTGGATCAGTGAAGATATTATTGATGGCTACTGTGCAATGTTTGATGCGGGTTATGGCTATAGCGTTGAAGTTTGGGACCAAACACGCTTGGTTGGTGGATTATACGGTATTAGCATTGGACACGGCTGTTTTGGGGAGTCCATGTTCAGCACCGAAACGGATGTCTCAAAAATGGCATTTTATACGCTGATGTTGATTGGACGTGAAAATAAGCTACCTTGGATCGACTGCCAATTGGTCAATGATCATCTTTTAAGCCTTGGTGCTTGTACACTTTCTCGGCAAACCTACTTAAAATCGTTACAAGATGTTGTAAATCAACCCGCTATCGATTGGAAAATGTATCAGGAGGGTGTATTTTCAAGTAAAACAATAGCGCAAAATGCGCGACTGACTGAATAAAGAATAATAGAGGGATTTATCATGAATTCGTATCACCCGAAGTCCCTACTGAATGATTTACAGTATTACATCACGCCACCGCATGACTGTAGCTATCTAGAAAAAAAGTCAGCTCGGATGGTATTTCTCGATCCAGCACATCGTATTGATGTCGTCACGCTGTCTGAACTTTCTCGGGTGGGTTTTCGCCGGAGTGGTGATTTTGTCTACCGCCCAGAGTGTCATCTGTGTCGACAGTGCCTATCTAGCCGCGTACCAGTGCGCGAATTTAAAATGAACAGCAGTCAAAAAAAAGCATGGAAACGCAATCAAGATCTGACTTTAAAAATTACCCGCACTGCGGATGCCACCAAAAAACATTATGACTTATATGAGCGTTATATTTTTAAACGCCATGCCGATGGAGACATGTTCCCACCTAGCCGCGATCAATTTGATAAATTCCTCGTGCATAGCTGTACCGAGAGCTTTTTCTTAGAGCTGTGGAAAGAAGACCAGCTCATCTGTGTTTCAACCTGCGACCCTTTAGATGATGGCTTATCTGCGGTTTATACCTTTTTTGATCCCGATGAAAACAAACGCTCACTAGGGACTTTCGCCATTTTAAAACAAATCGAGCTCGCCAAAGCACGCGCTTTACAGTTTGTGTATTTGGGCTATTGGGTGCCGCACTCAGAAAAAATGAACTACAAATCGCAGTATTTACCGCTAGAATTGTTGATTGATGGTCAGTGGCGCAGACTCAATCATAGTCTGAGCAGCGAGGAAGTGCAGCAACTGGGAAACTCCTTAATGACCACCCTACCTTCGGGGTGGAATAACGCCATTATTAAATAATGGCGCCATACAGAAGCTTAACTGTTCTATCATTTAAATAACTCGGAAAAATCATCACTACACGATTTCACCATAATAATGGCATGCTCACGGCCACCATCTGGTTTAGGATAATAATTTTTACGCAAATCAATTTGATGAAAGCCGGACTTCTCATACAAGGCAATCGCTGCTTGATTGCTCTCACGGACTTCTAAGAACACTTGTATCGGGTTGTTTTTGAGTTGTGCCAGTGACGCATCTAACAGCTGATACCCCAACCCTTTGCCTTGCTGGCTTGGATGAATGGCCATCAACAATAAATTAGCTTCATCAAGAACGGGTTGGAGGATACAAAAGCCTACGACCTTCCCTGCCTGTTCAATCACGGTACTGTGATAAGACTGCATGGACTCTTGGAACTGTTGTAGGCTCCAAGGATGGGTTTGAACTAAATTTTCAATCTGCGCAACTTGGCTTAAGTCCGCAGCTTGCATTAAACGAATCATCTTCGTTTATCTTTCTAAAATGTGGAGGTCACAGTATAAAAAATTTGTGCTAAAAACCGAACAAAAAAAAGAGCGATTTACATCGCTCAAAGAGCCAAAACTGCTTAAAACCCTAATTTTAGCTACCACTTCTCAAGTAACGCATCGGTGTCGTGATGATTAGGATGAAAACCCGGTTTAAAGTACATGATCATTTCACGTGCCATCCCTGTAATAATTCCTTTCGATGGACTATATGCATAGGTATAAATATCCTTCAACGCCGCCCTGTTCAGTTGTTTATCTTGCTTTAATAACCGAAACACAAAATACGACTGCACGCAGAATAAAATGGCCATGGCTGCAACCAGCGATCCTGTTCTCAGTAAATAGGATTTGACTCCCTTTCCAAAAACTCCTTCAAATACATCATAAGCCACAGCTTTGTGCTCATTTTCTTCAATGGCATGCCATAACCACATGGTTTTCATGGTTTCATCGCTCATTAGCTCTTGAATGTGGTTATTGACCAACAACTGAGAGGCAATAGTTGCAGTAAAATGTTCCAACGCGGTGGTTGCTGTTAAATCCACCATCTCTTGTGTAATACCCACAGGCTTGCCTAGAAAAGCAAATACTTTACGCGTGGTTTGAATTGCACGATCCGTATAGCGATCAAGTGTTGCAACATCGTGCCCATACTTTTGCGCAGATGCATTAAAACCTTCATGTTCTTGCGTATGCATCGCTTCTTGACCAATAAAGGCTGAAATCTCTTTTTGTAATTCGACATTGTCTTTGATCGAAGGATGCTGTCTGACCGTACGAACACTATCGATAAAAAACATTTCACCTGCTGGAAAGAGTGCTGACAGTGCGGTCATAAAATGGGTCAGTCCAGCTGAACCATTCATCCAATATTCAGGTACGCTTTCAAACTCAAAGTTCATCCGACGTACAGGGAAACTCGCGCCCGCACGGTTGGTGATTTTTACCTTCGCATTCATCTTTTTGCTCCTATGAATATCCTGAAGACATCCACTGCTTATAGTTGTTTTCGTCTTTTTATCTTACGTGATTGGGCTCCGCCCATAAGTGCAGTTAGGGTCAGCAAAATATCAGTTTAGGACAGTTTTGAAGGCAGATTGTTAGACAATTAAAATATAAAATCATGTGAATATAAAAAAAGAGGCTAAAAGCCTCTTTTTAATTATGCCGCGACAGTAAGCTCAGCATGTGCTGGACAATGCTTCTTGAGGAAGTTAATTTGCAAAGTAATATTTTGCTCAAATAGCTCCCCATCACATAACTCAAAGTGATTGCTGTTCAGCATATAGTATTCAGCATTTGGCATTTTCTGTGCTGCAGCACGTATGCATTGTTCGGGAATAATGGTATCGCGTTGACCTGAAATGACCACCACGGGCATAGATAACTGATGTGCAAAACGTACAGGGTTATAGTTGGCTATTTCTAAAAAGATACGTGCACGAGTTTTATTTTCCCATTTAGCATTTTCAGGTAATTGAGATAAATACCCATCCCAAGCATCAGGTGTGGTCATTGCTGCAACTTCATGCCCACGACCAATAATTGGACGATAAACAGGTTTGTTGACCCAGCCTCCCAACAAGTCCATAAAGCCAGCAGCACTCAATTTTGCCAATTTAGTCAGTGGAACCCCTTTTAGGCTCGACTTACCATCGACGTGAGGTGCTTGTAAAACAATGGCTTTGATTTTTCCATCACGCGCCGCAGTTTGAATGGCATGTCCACCAGAAAATGAATAGCCCCATAGGATAATTTGTTGCGTATCGACTGAATCGAGTGTTCTTACGAAGTCGAGCGCAGCTTTCCAGTCTTCTAAATGGCGTTTAGGACTGACCCAATGACGTGGTTGTCCACCGCTTTCACCAAAGCCACGATAATCAAAAGAAAACACAGCGTAGCCTTGTGCTACGAAGCGTTCTGCAAATTTGGGTAAGCCTGCATCCTTAATCATCCCAAAGCCTTGCGCCATAATAATGACTGGAGGTTTACGATTTTGAGAGGGTAACTGCAAGGTGCCAGCGCAACGCGTGCCTTGGCTAATAAAGTTGAGTTGTGACGTGTTCATTATACTTATTCCATTATGTCTTGTATTTGCACTCATATGGCGGATGCCATATGAGCAAAATAGTGCGCAATTCCTATGCAGCTTTGACTTTACCTTTCGTCTTTATTTGCTTGGCTTCGGTAGACCAGACCAGACCTGGGCTTTCTAAAGATTGAGCAAACATTTCAGAGTCCACTTCGTAGTTATGGCTAACAAACCAGTCTTTAGACTTCCCTTGGCGAGGCAATTCGTGACAGCCACGCTGTACATAGCCTGCTTGTAAACTTGAAATAATACTTTCGCCAGTATTTTCGCCAGCAGGGGCTACAGGCTTCACTGCAGTCATTTGACGAATATCCAACTCATTAATTAATCGGCAAATATAATCATTGGCTAAATCAATTTTTAAGGTCCAAGGTGCATTGGTGTAACCGAATAAATAAGCAAAGTTAGGTACATCTTCAAGCAAGACACCACGATAGCTTAATTTATCACTTGGACGAATTTGTTCTTGATCAACGGAAAGATTAACTCCACCCAACATCTGCAATTCTAGACCTGTTGCTGACACAATAATATCTGCGTCTAGCGTTTGCCCTGATTTGAGTAAAATTCCAGTTTCTGTAATGCGTTCAATCTGATCGGTTACGATTGAAGCTTTACCCTCACGAATCACTTCAAATAAGTCATTGTCAGGAATTGCACATAAACGCTCGTCCCATGGCATATATTTCGGGGTAAAATGCGTCATATCGTATTGTTCACCTAATTCTTTCTGTGCATTAGAAAGTAGGAATGAACGCATTTGTTTCGGGAAGCGACGTGAAATCTTATAAATACCGCGTTGCATGAAAATATTACGTTTACGGAAAAATTTATAAACCAATTCTTCAGAGAACACTTTGCGCGCAGCATCAAATAACTTATCAGTATTTGGTACGTTAATTACGTAGCTTGGTGAGCGTTGTAGCATGGTGATATGTGCAGTTTCATTAGCCATCGCTGGAATTAAGGTCACTGCTGTTGCACCGCTGCCAATCACCACCACACGCTTATTACGATGATCTAAGTCTTCAGGCCATTTTTGTGGATGCACAAATTGACCTTTAAAGTTTTCTAGACCCTCAAACTTTGGCGTATAACCCTGATCATGATTATAGTAACCCGTTGCAGAAACCAGAAAATTACACGTAAATTTTTGAGTTTCACCATTCGACTCATTAACAGTTTCTACCGTCCATTTGTTGGTTTGAGTTGAAAAATTTGCTGAAACAATTTTAACGCCATAACGAATTTTTTGATCAACACCAAACTTTTGTGCTGTTTCGCGCAAATATGCTTTGATCTTGTCCGCTGTTGCAAGAACGGTGTCTGTTTTCCATGGATTATATTTATAACCGAAGCTAATGACATCTGAATCAGAACGAATACCAGGATAGCGGAATAAATCCCAAGTGCCTCCTAAGTCTTGTCGACGTTCTAAAATTGTGTAGGTTTTATTCGGGTTTTGCTGAACAAGTTGGCAAGCCATGCCAATTCCAGACAAACCTGCTCCAATGATTACAACATCATATTCCATTTGCATTTTTGCGGCTCCATGTCGCGGTTTTTGTTATTCCGTATTTATACTAGCAATTGATTAAATTTTAACTTGACTTGAGGAGACATATATTTAACTTTAGAAGACATGACAATAATGGTTCATGCAAGTGGAATTCGGGGTTATCTTGAGGTGATGCAAGACCTTAACTTTGACCCTAAACCTCTGCTTGCACAACACGAGATCACACTTGAACAAATCAGACAGGACGATGCTTGGCTCGACCAAAAAAGCGTTATAGACCTTTACGAGCACACGGCATATCTAGCAAGGTGTCCTGATCTTGGGCTACGGATTTCGAAACATCAAGATATTAGCATCTTAGGAATATTGGGCCTCATTATGCAAAGCGCTTCATCGATGCGTGGCGTAATTGACTATACCTCTGACTTTTTATTTTTACATGGACCTGGCTTAGCAATCTCTTTAAAAGAGCAAAGTTCTCTTTTTGAAGATGCGATAGATGTAATCTTTGAAATTCGAATTAATAGTTATGTACCACAACGACAGACCATTGATAATTGTTTGGGGACCACACACTGTATTCTCAAATGGCTAGCAGCAGAAAATTATAAACTGAAGGCTGTATCACTTCCGCATATGCCTTTAGTTTCAATCAAGGAATATCAACGTTTCTTTGGTGCACCTATTTTAATTAATCAAAACCGTGCTGCTTTACACCTAAGTAGACACACTTTAGACAGCCAACCGCATAGTACAAACCCTGCCTTGCGGGAAATTGCAGAAGATTATATTCATCGCTACTTTCGAAATTCTGCCGGAAAAGTCAGCGCAAACGTACGAAAGCCCTCCGCCTTCATTTATCCACACCACGTGCAAATAAAATACATGTAGCCAGCATGCTCGCATTACATCCGCGTACCTTACAGCGAAAATTGGCGCAGGAAGGTGCTTCATTTGATGCCATCAAAGACGATATTCGTAAAGAGCTCTCTTTACAGTATCTTTGGCAAACTGATATCTCAATGAGTCAACTGACCGATATTTTAGGATTTTCTGAGCAACCAACCTTAAGCCGGGCCACTAAACGCTGGTTTGAACTTCCGCCGAAACAATTGCGTCAACAAAAAGGAAAACTCGAGCCCCTTATCTCCAACAAGTTAAACAAATGAATGAAATACAATTATAAAAAAAGCGCCCCAAAGGAGCGCTTTTTTTCACACAATCAGATGATTATGCAGTTACTTTAGCAACTACACCAGCACCAACTGTACGGCCACCTTCACGGATCGCAAAACGTAGACCTGGGTCCATTGCGATTGGGTGGATTAATTCTACTGACATTTCTACGTTGTCACC
>NZ_JACBEZ010000025.1:0-54880 GCF_013391465.1 Acinetobacter sp. SwsAc2
TGTATATAGAAATCGTCGTAAAAGATTAAACCTGCGGTTTAATTTACTTGCTGGCATATACAATTTAGATTGCGTGAAAGATAAACAATTAAATTGATTGAAAAATGATTTATGAAGGAAGTCTAATGTTATTTTTAAAATTGAAGCAAAAAAAAGCTTAATCCAAGGTAGATTAAGCTCGAGAAAGCATACAAAAATAAAGAAACCACAGCCTTAAAATCGAATTTTGAGTGCAAAGCTCGAATCACTCTGACAGGATTATACCTTTGCACCGAATAGAGTACTTTTGGGAGACGTACTATTCAAAAACCTAAATCTCTAAATTAAGAGGGTTTCCCCAAGCTATGCAAATAGGTCGCAGTCACCATACTTTACTCTCTCCACAAAGTATGATCACCGCTGATGAACTCATTATGTGGTCAAGCGAAAAATTAGTAAAACAGATAAATTTAATTAAAATAATTCAATGTAACGATTAGCCTTTGTCAACATAAAAAACTCAAGCAGGATTGGAAATGGACCTTTGCACAGAATAAGCACCTAGAAAGCCTGATTTCAGCAATTTTTTACCAAAAATACATGAATTAATCACTGAAGCCGCTTGAATTTTTGGCTGTTGCCCCGACCTTTTGTAGTAATCCTGAATTCAATGACGCATGGCAGTTCAGATTAACCCAGTTAACACTGATGCCTGAAGGACTGTACATGTTTAAGAACCCATTTAAACGGAGTAAATCAATGGCGACTGAGCACAATCAAGAAGCTCAAGATCTAGGGCAAGAGCAAGCGGATTCACAAACAGCGCAAACTCAAGCTGAAACGGAGCAAGCTGAAGTTTCAGTTGAGGATTTACAAGCTCAAATTACCAATCTTGAAGAAAGCCTAAAGCTTGAAAAAGCACGCACTGCAAATGCTGTATACGAAGCACAAAAAAGTGTAGAGCGTATTCAACGTGAATCCGATAAGCATAAAGACACCGTTCTCGAAAAATTCGCAAAAGAGTTACTGGACTCAGTGGATAATTTAGAACGTGCCCTTAGCGCATCGGGTGAGGAAAAAACACCAATGTTTGAAGGTGTGGAACTGACGTTGAAATCGTTACTGACTGCACTGGAAAAATTTGGTGTGGTCGCAGTTGATACAGCAAATGGTTTCAATGCGGACTTGCATCAAGCAGTCGGGATTGATCCAAATGCGAAAGCCAACGAGATCGGAACGGTATTACAAAAAGGTTATACCTTAAATGGTCGTTTGCTTCGTCCAGCAATGGTCATGGTTGGCGCATAAACTCTATAAATTCGAGAGTTTGTAAAATTTTTTCTTGATTATCACTTGAAAAAAATTGAACGGCTCTCATATCGAATAACAAGCAAAAACATTGCAAAAATTTTTGAGGAATCATCCAAATGGCTAAAATCATTGGTATTGACTTAGGTACAACAAACTCTTGCGTCGCTGTACTTGAAGGCGACAAAGTTAAAGTGATCGACAACGCTGAAGGTGCACGTACAACACCATCGATTATTGCGTATAAAGATGGCGAAATCTTGGTGGGTCAGTCTGCAAAACGTCAAGCAGTGACTAACCCTAAAAACACATTATTCGCAATCAAACGCTTGATCGGTCGTAAGTATCAAGACCAAGCGGTTCAAAAGGACATCGGTCTTGTCCCTTACAAAATCATCAAAGCTGACAATGGTGATGCTTGGGTTGAAGTAAACGACAAGAAACTTGCACCACAACAAATCTCTGCTGAAATCTTGAAAAAGATGAAGAAAACTGCAGAAGATTACTTAGGTGAGACAGTAACTGAAGCGGTGATTACCGTTCCTGCTTACTTTAACGATGCACAGCGTCAAGCAACTAAAGATGCGGGTAAAATCGCAGGTTTAGAAGTTAAACGTATCATCAACGAACCAACGGCTGCTGCACTTGCGTTCGGTATGGACAAAAAAGAAGGCGACCGTAAAGTTGCAGTTTATGACTTAGGTGGTGGTACTTTTGACGTATCTATCATTGAAATCGCTGATCTTGATGGCGACCAACAAATTGAAGTGTTATCAACCAATGGTGATACTTTCCTTGGCGGTGAAGACTTCGATAACGCTTTAATCGAGTTCTTGGTTGAAGAGTTCAAGAAAGAACAAAACTTCAACTTGAAACAAGATCCACTTGCATTACAACGTTTGAAAGAAGCAGCTGAAAAAGCAAAAATCGAGCTTTCTTCGTCAAATGCAACTGAAATTAACCTTCCGTACATCACGGCTGATGCGACTGGTCCTAAACATTTAGTGATTAACGTAACACGTGCAAAACTTGAAGGTTTAGTGGCTGATTTAGTTGAACGTACAATCGAACCTTGCCGCATTGCGCTTAAAGATGCTGGTCTTTCAACAAGCGACATCTCTGACGTAATCTTGGTGGGTGGTCAATCTCGTATGCCACTTGTACAACAAAAAGTACAAGAGTTCTTCGGCCGTGAACCACGTAAAGACGTGAACCCTGACGAAGCGGTAGCAATGGGTGCTGCAATTCAAGGTGCGGTATTGTCTGGTGACAAAACTGACGTACTTCTTCTTGACGTTACTCCGTTGACACTTGGTATCGAAACCATGGGTGGCGTGTTAACAGCAATTATTGAGAAAAACACCACGATTCCTGCTAAGAAATCTCAAGTGTTCTCAACTGCTGCGGACAACCAACCTGCTGTAGACATTTCTGTGTTCCAAGGTGAACGTAAAATGGCACAGCAAAACAAATTGTTAGGTAACTTCCAATTAGGCGACATTCCACCTGCTCCACGTGGTGTGCCACAAATTGAAGTATCGTTCGACATTAACGCTGACGGTATCTTGAAAGTATCTGCGAAAGATAAGAGCACTGGTAAAGAGCAATCTATCCAGATTAAAGCAAACTCAGGTTTGTCTGATGCTGAAATCGAAGCAATGATCAAAGATGCTGAAGCGAATGCTGAAGAAGACCGTAAGTTCGAAGAACTTGCGAAAGCACGTAATGAAGCGGATGCATTGGTATCTTCTGCTCAAAAAGCAGTAAAAGATCTAGGCGAGCAAGTAACTGCTGACGAAAAAACTGCTGTTGAAACTGCTGTTGCTGAGCTTGAAACTTCGACTAAAGAAAATGATGTAGAAGATATCAAAGCGAAAACTGAAGCACTTCAAAACATCATCATGCCGATCACGCAACGCGCTTATGAAGCTGCGCAAGGTCAAGGCGGTGCTGAAGGTTTCGACCCGAATGCATTCGGTGGTGACGCTGGTCAACAACAAAAAGCGGACGATGGCGTTGTAGATGCTGAGTTCACTGAAGTAAAAGATGACAAAAAATAATTTGTCTCTTTAATAAAAAAACCGCGCTTAGGCGCGGTTTTTTTATTACCTAAATATTGTTGTTTCACATTCCACTTTTACATTAGGCTGATAAAAAATTTAGATCTCAGCCTTCAATGAAAAATTTACAGTTGGGACTCATCGTCCTCATTACAACCTTCGGTTCCGCATGTACAACAATAAGCCCCTCCGTAGAAACAGCTAAAAACCAACAGCAACAAAGTGCGCAGCAGCAGATCCAACAAGCCTTCGATCAACTCCAAACCACGGGGGTTTGTAACTGCTAATTGAAATCTACTTATTTCTATACTATTATATACAAAATGAGTAAATATGTAAGCATTAGCGTTGCAGCTAAAACATTAGGTGTTTCCATTCAAACATTAAGGCGTTGGGATGAAGAAGGCACTTTGGTTGCAGATCGAACCCCTAAAAATCATAGACGATATGATCTGAGTAAGATCACGCCTGAGCAAATACACAAGCCCGATAGTCAACTTCAAAGGAAAACCATTGCATACGCAAGGGTATCGAGTCATGACCAAAAAGAAGATTTAATTCGACAGCAACAAGTTCTTGAAATGTACTGTGCAAATCAAGGTTGGACGTTTGAATTAATCTCCGATCTTGGTTCGGGTATGAACTATAGAAAAAAAGGCTTAAATAAGCTGCTAGAAGCAATCATGAATGATGAAATCGGACGTTTGGTTTTAACGCATAAAGATCGCTTATTGCGGTTTGGTGCTGAGTTGGTTTTTGCCTTATGTGAAGCTAAAAGCGTGGAGATCGTCATTCTTAATAAGGGTGAAAATTTGTCTTTTGAGGAAGAACTTGCTCAAGATGTTTTGGAAATCATTACAGTGTTTTCGGCAAGATTATATGGTAGTCGTAGTAAGAAAAACCAAAAGTTAATACAGGCAGTCAAAGACGCACTATGAGCCGATTCATACGAGGGCATGTAATCCAATTACTGCCAAATAATAAGCAAGCAAGTCATTTCGCTCAAGCGAGTGGTGTTGCTCGTTTGTCGTATAATTGGGCTTTAAAAGAATGGCAACGTCAATATAAAGCAGATAAGGAATATAGAGATCAGTGTGACTATTATGGCGTTCAGGTGGATAAAAAACTTCTAAATAAACCATCCGAAACTAAAATAAGAAAGCACTTAAACTCGTTCAAGCGTGAGAAATACCCTTTCATGCTTAAAGTGACCAAATGTGCGCCACAACTTGCGATTAAGCAATTGGGTAGTTCATTTGATCGTTTTTTTAATGGTCAATCCAAATATCCAAAGCCTAGAAAAAAAGGCGTAGATGATCGCTTCTCATTATCAAATGACCAATTCAGCATTAAAGATAGAAAAATTAGTATCCCAAACTTGGGTTGGGTAAAAATGACTGAGGATTTGCGTTATCAAGGAAAAATATTATCAGCGAAAATATTTAAACAGGGTGGTAAGTGGTTTGCTTCGATTGCTGTTGAATTAAATCAGCCTGAGAAACTTCACCCCAAAACAGGTTTATCTGTTGGTATTGATTTAGGTGTTTCCAGTCTTGCCACTTTATCTAATGGCGAGGTTGTTCCATCAAGTGCGCCACTAAAGAAACAGCTTGCCAAGTTAAGACGACTTGCTAAGTCTTTTAGCCGTAAAAAGAAAGGTAGTCAAAACAGAGAAAAAGCGAAAACCAAGCTCTCTCGTTTGCACTACAAAATATCATGCTTGAGAAAAAACAATCTTCATCAAGTCACATCTGATTTAGTTAAGCGATTCGATCTGATTGCGATTGAGGATTTAAATGTGAAAGGTATGGTACAAAACCGTAAGCTCTCAAGAGCCATATCGGATATGGGCTTTTATGAGTTCAAGCGACAGTTGATTTACAAGGCTAAACAGCATGGCAAATCAATACTTTCTGTTGGACGATTCTTTCCAAGCAGCAAGATGTGTTCGAATTGTGGTGAATTAAACCAAAACCTGACACTTGCAATGCGTGAGTGGCGATGTTCATGTAACACCCTGCATCACAGGGATATTAATGCTGCCATCAATATTCTAAAACATGCAGATAAAGAATTGGTGGCTACATAAGCCACCAATGGCGGTGAGTTACACCGTGACAGCCTATGGAATTGAGGTAATCCCAAGCGCAATAGCAATTGGTTCTTGATGATGAAGTAGGAATTAAACATTAAACCCACGTAAGTAGGTTTAAGTAGGTTTTAAATAACGGTGATTGTCATTAAGGATAAGTATGGCTTACACAGCTACGGCAATGACTTGAGCCGTGCTCAGACACCCTATGTACCCGCCTCTGCCTTTAAAATGCTGAATGCCTTAATCGGACTAGAACATGGTAAAGCAACCAGCACCGAGGTGTTTAAATGGGATGGTCAAAAGCGCAGCTTCCCTACTTAGGAAAAAGACATGACTTTAGGGCAAGCCATGCAAGCATCTGCCGTTCCTGTTTATCAGGAGCTAGCACGGTGCATTGGCCTAGATCTAATGCAAAAAGAAGTACAGCGCATTGGATATGGCAATCAACAGATTGGTACCGTTGTCGATAATTTTTGGTTAGTCGGTCCACTGCAAATTACGCCTGTTCAAGAAGTCCTTTTTGTAGAGAAGCTGACCAATACGCAACTCGCTTTTAAGCCAGATGTGCAACATACAGTACAAGATATGCTAATGATTGAACAAAAACCGAATTATAAACTCTATGCAAAATCAGGTTAGTGCATGGACCTAGAACCGCAAGTGGGCTGGTGGACAGGCTGGGTCGAAACAGCAACAGGTGAAAAAGTGTATTTTGCTTTGAATATGCAAATGAAAACAGGGATTTCAGCCAGCGTGCGTGAGCAACTGATCAAACAAAATCTGACAGCACTGGGAATAATTTAAGCCCATAGAGAAGACGTATTTTTTATGTTGCAAAGGTATTTTTTACGCTAAAGTAGCTAAAAATAAAGATATATGAATGAAATATGCGTCAAAGTCTCTTGTTTGCTTTACTGTGCTTTTTAGGATTGATTCTGTATCAAAATATGCAACAGCCCCAGCTGCGTCTCAATCCACTGCTGGATCGACTCACCCATCCATTCGATCAGCGTATTCGCTATCGTATTGCGGAAGTCGATCCGCGTTTTGGTCTCAGTGAACATGAGTTAAAGTACATTAGCCAGCAAGCCACGGATATTTGGAAGCAGGGTTTGGGCCAAGACTACTTTGTCTATGACCCCAATGCTCGGCTCAGTATTCGACTCATTTATGACCAGCGTCAAGATGAGTCGTTACAACGCCGTGATCAACTGTCTAAACTGACACAAAATGAACACGGGCTGAATCAAAAAAATAATGAACTCAAAGCCATGCAGCAAAATCTGGCACGCCATTCAGGGGCTTTAGATGTGCAAAAACAGAGTCTACAGGAACTTAGCCAAAACTATAATGCCATGATCCTTCAGTATAACCAGCACGGCGGAGTCCCTGCTTCGCAGCAAGCAGCCGTACAACAGAGTTTGGCGCAGCTGCGTCAACAGCAACACGTTTTAGACCAACAAATTGCAAGCTTTAACCTGCAAGTGAATGCCTACAACCAAAAAGTAGATGAGCTGAACCGTTTAGATCAAGGTCATAATCTCGCGATTGACCAATTCAACCAGCGCTTTCAACCCCGTCTATTTGATAAAGGACTGTTCAATGGGCGTGAAATTCATATTTATGAGTTTGAGTCCAAAGAAGACTTACGGCTGACTTTAGCGCATGAATTTGGCCATGCCCTCGGCATGAAACATCATAATGATCCGAAAGCCCTGATGTACCCAATGCTAGAAGAGCAAGATATGCAGCATTTTCGTTTACAAAGTGCCGATATTGCATTGTTTAATGCCCGTTGAAATGATGAATTGCTAAAAAAATCCCCTAATTTTAATATGTGTATGAAATACAATCACAGCACATCTTGACTCGGGTTCGTGTTATTGTAAATAATTGAATATCCACTAGAAGCTTTGGAGACGAATGTGAGTTACTACCATATCTTAATCGAAGTAAATGACCACATCAGTACGATTGAAGAAACTCGTGATATCGAAATCTTTGATATTGTTGAGATTCAACCTTATCTCCATTCTATTCTATTGCCCTATTTTAATGAGCAGCTGTTAGAACTTGAAGATGAAAATTTAGAGTTTAAGGATGTTTTACATCTGGAAGTGAAACAGACGCTTTTACCGATCAATGACTTGATCGAAGAAGAACAGAAACTGTTACCGAGTGACACCGATGTCACCATTACTGCCTATGAAGTTTTTAATAACCGTGACTTAAGCCAAGATGTCACCACGATTATTTTTGACTTACTCGATGCGATTAAACTCGATTGAAAGCGAATGATTGCACATAAAAAAAGCCCTCATCATGAGTAATGCCAGTCAGTTAAGCAAAAAAAGTTAAAATGCTGTAAAAAGAGCGTATGTAAATACGCTCTTTTTTTATGAATTTATCTCAGAATCTAGATTTAACATTAAAACAAACCTTACCTTCACTTTCACAATTCAGTGAATTGATTGATTTAAACTGGATTGAAGATTGCTTAGACCAAACAGGTAAAGCATCAATTCGAAAAAGAAAACTGCCTGCTGAACATGTTGTTTGGCTGGTAATCGGACTTGCTCTATTTCGAAATCAACCGATTTGGTATGTGGTTCAACAATTGCAACTTGTTTTCGGTACGGCAGAATACTGTGTACCGAGTGCATCCGTACAAGCAAGACAACGCTTAGGCTTAGAACCCATGAGTGCTTTATTTTCGACATTAAGTCAGGCATGGTTTAAAGACTCACAACAACAATATAGCAACTTTCACGGTCTATGCGTTTGTGCTGTAGATGGTGTGGTTTGGTCTATGCCTCATACAGAAGAAAACTTTAAGCACTTTGGTTCATCCAAAGGCAAAACAGCAGCTGCACCTTACCCACAAGTTAGAGCGACTTGCCTGGTGAATACCAATACCCATGAAATGATTGATGCCCAAATGGGCAGTATGGATCAAGGTGAATTAACCTTAGCCAGTCAATTAAAAGCACCAGTTCGCAGTATTACCCTATTTGATCGTGCTTACTTCTCTGCTGATTTTTTAGTGAGCTGGCAATCTCAGGCAGAAGAGAGTCATTGGTTGATGCGAGCAAAGGACAACCTGCGTTATGAAGTGATTCATCATAATGCGGCTCATGACTTTCAGATCAAAATGCCTGTTTCAGCAAGAGCAAAAAAGATAAATCCGTCATTGGGTGACTATTGGGAAGCACGTTTAATTGAAGTTGAATATGCAGGAAAAATAAGACGTTACATTACATCATTAACAGATTCTAAAGTTTATCCATTCAAAGACCTTGCAATGCTTTATATCCAGCGTTGGGAAATAGAAATGTGTTATCGGGAAATTAAAAGTGATTTACAGGATGCAAGGATTTTAAGAAGCAAACAACCTGATTTGGTCTATCAAGAATTGTGGGGGGTATTTATTGCATATAATATCTTAAGAAGACAGATGAGGTTTATCGCTGAACATGCAAAGGTGAGTCCTTTAAGGATCAGTTTCCATGTTGCATCTATGAGTATTATCAATATCTTAAGGCACACACCTTTAGAATCAGCAGGAAACCTACCCAAACATTTAGCGCAATTATTTGAACAATCTAAAATATTTGTATTACCTGAAAAAAGGCAAAGGCAATGTCCGCGAGTAGTGAAAATTAAAGCACAAAAATATCCAAGAAAATGCCAGTCAATTTCTTAACTGACTGGCATTACTCATCATGAGGGCTTTTTTAATTAGTTCAGGTTTAGATCGAGAAAGATGAACCACAACCACAGGTCGTTGTTGCATTTGGGTTTTGCACGATGAAACGTGAACCTTCTAAACCTTCAATATAATCCACCACTGAACCGACCAAATATTGATAACTCAATGAGTCAACCAACATTTTCACATCACCATTGATAAATTCTGCGTCGTCTTCATTTTGGTTTTCAGCAAAGTTAAAACCATAAGAAAAACCTGAACAACCACCGCCCGTGACATATACACGAAGCATTAAATCTTGATTACCTTCACTGTCACGTAATTGACGTACTTTATTTGCGGCATTGTCGCTTAGTTCAAGTGCTTGGGCATTCATCTTAGATTCCTCAGTTCGGTTCAGCTGTCTTTCAAATCAAAAAGACCATATTTCGAGTATAGCATACTCAATATATGGTCCCTATTTGAATATTTAAAGTCAAATCAGACTAATTTTCTCAAGATTGTTTGTAATTTTCATCCTGTAGTCCACATTCAAAGTTTTTCGCCGCTTGCTTACAACGGAATTGCCATAACAGTTTCATCATTCGCTTATCATAAATACCGCGGTTGGTGAGATCAATTCGTGCTTCCCGCATCATCTTTTGATAACCGGGTTGATCTGCAGCAGGCACCTGCATCCAATATTTTTGCGGAATTTCGGCTTTCATTTTACCCAAGATACCGAATGCACGCGGAAGCTGGCCTTTGACCCATTCCCGTGATTTTTGTCCATAACCTGCAGGGAATTTATCTGGACGAATAATGATATTACCTGTGACCTGTAAAATCGGATAATTTACAATCGCCCCTTTCGTCCCCAAGCCTTTATGTAACTCTAAGGGCTTAAAAACCGCAGCAGGCGCCCCAATAATATCGACTTGACCGTTATTAAACTTTGCACCAAAGTTCGTGACATCGGCACTCACAGCTTGCGCACCAATTTGTTGAACGATGACTTTTTGCGCTTGATCATAGTCTAAAACCGCAATTTTCTTGCCTGCGGCTTTCGCTACGGTATTGATGCTACGGTCATTCACCAATAAAAAGGCATCCCCCACAGGAATCACACCTGCGACCTCGTACTTACCATTGACCATATGTTTAGCAAAAGTTGGGCTGGCCAAGCCTTGCATCACTTTAACCGCTAAATTGAGATCGGGAATCGCACCAATTGCGTCGAGTGAGCCTGTAAACGAATTAAATTGACGCCCGCGCATGCCTGTAACACTAATGGCATCGCATTTTCCTGCTTTAAAATCCTCAGCAATCACGGCTTCATTTTGTCCGACACGCAGTTCAATATCCGCGCCCCAGTTTTTAGCCGCCAACTGATAATCTTTCATCAGGCTATACACATCACCATTTTTACCGACCAAGTCGAATACACAAACCACTTGTTTGGCCTGTGCCATCGCTGTTGCAGAAATGACTAATGTCCCGACACTGAGGCTTTTCATCCACTGTTTCATGCATCTTCCTTTTGACTTATTGTTGTTTATTGTGATGAGCCATTCACTTGTGCTCTTTGTTATTTTTTAATGCCCCGAATGACACTTCACTCGGTTCAAAACCACTCATTTCCTACGCGCTATACAAATTAACTGCGTCAAATCCATTTAAATCTGTCGATTAAAAGCAAAAAAAGAAAGCCCAATTTAAACTGAGCTTTCTTTGATCACACTCGAAAAATTACTCACCGCCCAGTGAGCATTCAAAGTTGGCTTTATCCACCGAACAACGGGCTTTTTTCAACACCGACATCATTGCTGGATCATAAATGCCTCGTTTGGTCATATCCATCCGACCATCACGCAACATTTTTTGATATTTGGTTTTGTCTTCTGCTGTGAGATTCATTTTGTATTTTGCTGGAATGCCTGCTTCTAAACGACCAATCATCGCGATACTTTTTGGTAGGTTTTTCACAAACCAATCTCGCGATTTTTGTCCAAAGCCTGCAGGGAATTGATCTGGACGAATCACAAAATCAGCTGTCACTTGTAGTACAGGGAAGTTAAACATAGCGCCGTTCGTGCCTAAACCTTTATAAATTTCTAAGGGTTTATAAGCATAAGCCGGTGCGCCGACCATATCGACTTGACCATTATTAAACTTCGCCACAAAGTTAGACACATCGGAAATCACCGCTTGAGCACCGACGCGTTGCACCATGATTTTTTGGGCATCGTCATAACCCAAGACTGCAAACTTCTTACCCGCAGCTTTTTCAATGGAATTAATACTTTTATCTCGTACAAAAATAAAAGCCGAACCTAAAGGTGCAATCCCTGCCACTTCATATTTTTTGCCCCCAAGATTGGTCACCATTTTTGCCGCATTACGCTGATCCAATGCAAAAGTAATCGCACGTTGTGCAATGGCATTGCTTGGAGCACCGCCCAATGCATCAATAGAACCGACAAATTTATTGTACTGGCGCGCACGCATAGCAGTCATAAATACGCCATCACACTTGCCTGCTTTAAAGTCGTTGTCGGCAACGGCTTCATCTTGACGAGGGATTAAATTAATTTCAGCTCCCCAGCCTTTTGCCGCCAAAGCCCATTCTTGCGCCATTTGATACGACTCACCAGATTTGCCAAGCAAGTCAAATACACAGATGTCCACTTTGGCCGCTTGTGCTGTCGACGCTACACCAAAAGCAGAAAAAGCAGCGAGTGCGAGGGTTAATTTTTTCATTCTTGTGTCCTTGTTCGTTTTGTTGTTTGACAGGTGTCCATACACATGCAAAATATTAAGCAAGTTAAAATTAAAAAAATAGAGCATTTACTCAAAAAATACTGTCAATTGGGCAAATTTTTTTCTTTTCTCTCATTTTTATTTTCAAAGGATTAGTAAAATCATTTTAAATTCATCATATTAAAATAAAAACCCTGCATCATCCGTTTTACATGAATGATGCTTAATATTACAAAGAAATACAGATTTTCACCTTATTCACCGCCCAATGAACATTCAAAGTTAGTACGTTCAACCGTACAACGGGCTTTTTTCAGCACGCGCATCATGCCTGGGTCATAGACCCCTTGTTTGGTTAAATCAATGCGCCCTTCTCGTAACAAGCGCTGATATTTTTCTTTGTCTTCTTTGCTGAGTTGCATCTTGATTTTACTGGGAATGGCAGCTTCAAGTCGCTGGACCATAGCAAAGGATTGCGGAATTTTTTGCAAAAACCATTGCCGTGATTGCTCGCCAAATTGAGCAGGAAAACGCTCGGGTCTGACAATTAAATCTGCAGTGACATTGACTACGGGAAAGTTAAGCATAGCTCCTTTAGAGCCTAGACCTTTTTCAATTTCTAAGGGTTTATAGGCATATGCAGGTGCAGCAACCACATCGACTTCGCCTGTATTAAATTTTTTTATAAAGTTGGAAATATCCGACATCACAGGTACAGCGCCCACTCGCTCCACCATCACCCGTTGTGCCCGGTCATAATGCAAGATGGCAAATTTTTTACCTTGTGCTTTTTCGATGGTATTTAGACTTCGGTCTTTTACAAAAATATAGGCTGAACCAATCAAGCCGATACCTGCCACTTCATAACTTTCCCCTTGTAATGTGGTGGTCATGCGCTTGGTATTTCTAGGATCCAACACATATTCCACCGCCTTTTGTGCAATTTTATTGCTTGGCACTCCGCCTAAGGCATCAATCGAGCCTGCGAACTTGTTATAGGTGCGCGCGCGCATTGAGGTCATATACACCGCATCGCATTTATCATTTTGAAAGGCTTTATCGGCCAAATCTTCGTCCTGAAACGAAATCAACTGTACCTGTGCACCCCATTTTTTACTGACCAAAGTCCATTCTTCTAAAAATTTATAAGACTCCCCTGCTTTACCCAGTAGGTCGAAGACACACACCTGCTGCTTCGCCTGCACCATATTGGAGAAAGTGCACAGTGCTAGCGTCGATAAAATAAAAAATCCTTTTCTTTTCATTATTATCCCTTCATATTTTTTGTTTTACTGGGGAAATATATCTGTGTGCTATTCCTCAATATAGGTCAAAAAAGGTCAACTTTTAGCTTTCCGACCAAAGGTCAAATGGTTTCATTCTCCCCTTATAAAGAAACGCTGAGAGATTTCAGTTCAGATAAATTTTGAATGTTTAGTCTTTTGCTGACGCATCCATTAGAATAGGCGCACCTTTTTCTGATATTTGATAGTTCCATGATTCAGCTTGATCAAGTTTCATTGCGCCATGGTGGACGAGTGTTATTTCAAAAAGCCTCCATGCAAATCCATCCAGGTTGGAAAGTTGGTCTCACTGGTGTCAATGGTGCTGGAAAATCAACCCTGTTTGCTGCGCTCTTAGGCTCGATAGGTCCTGATGATGGCACCCTGAGCCGCCCTGCCGTATGGACGGTGGCACACATGGCACAGGAAGTAAAAGCCTTAGATATGGCTGCGATTGATTTCGTCCTGACCGGTGATGAAGAATATTGGAACATTCAACAACAGCTCAACCATCCTGAACAGTTAACTGACACTGAACTGGCTGATTTACATGGCCGATTCGACGAAATTAACGGTTATTCCGCGCCCGCTAAAGCCGCTCAGCTTATGGCGGGTCTGGGTTTTATGGAACATCAAAACCAACTCTTGGTTTCGAGTTTCTCTGGTGGATGGCGAATGCGTTTAAACTTAGCGCGTACTTTGATGAGCCGTTCGGATCTATTATTACTGGATGAACCGACCAACCACTTAGATCTCGATGCTATTTTATGGTTAGAAGATTGGTTAAATGCCTATACGGGCACCCTAATTTTAATTTCGCATGACCGCGATTTCTTAGATGCGATTACCAATCGTATTTTGCATATCGAAAATCAAGAACTCACCCTCTATAGCGGCAACTATTCAACCTTTGAAACCACTCGTGCAGAACGTTTGGCACAACAACAACAAGCTTATGAAAAGCAGCTCGAAACACGGGCACATATTCAAAAATATATTGACCGTTTTAAAGCCCAAGCCACTAAAGCACGTCAAGCACAAAGCCGAATTAAACAACTGGAACGGATGCAGTTGCTTGCTCCTGCACATGTCGATACCCCATTTACCTTTAGCTTCCGTGAACCCACCAAAATGAGTTCACCACTGCTGACTTTAGAGCAGGCTGATATTGGTTATGGCGACAAACTGATTGCCACCAATATCAATATACAAATCACCCCGACGAGCCGGATTGGCTTATTGGGGATGAATGGTGCAGGTAAATCGACTTTAATCAAATCCTTGGTCGGCGATTTATCTTTATTGGCAGGACAACGCAAAGCCTCAGAACTGCTGAATATTGGCTATTTTGCACAGCATCAAATGGACTCACTGGATGAATCAGCCAGCCCAATGCTGCAATTGGCACGAATTGCGGATAAAAAAATCAGTGAAGCGACCTTACGTGCCTTTTTAGGCAGCTTCGGCTTTAGTGGCGAACGGATGGATACCCCTTGCGAGAGCTTCTCAGGTGGTGAACGTGCACGTTTGGCATTGGCTTTAATCGTGTGGTTACGTCCCAATGTCTTGATTCTAGATGAACCGACCAACCATTTAGACTTAGATATGCGCCATGCCCTGACCATGGCTTTGCAAGACTATGAAGGTGCTGTGGTCTTGGTTTCGCATGAACGCCAACTGATTGCCAGCGTGTGTGATGACCTCATTTTAGTCCATGCTGGAAAATCGACCGAATTTGAAGGTGATCTACACGATTATGCCAACTGGTTACGCCAAGCGCGCCTAGAAATGATTAAACAAGGCGGAATCGTAGCGCCGATCGTGTCTAAAGTCAGCACTCAAAAAACTATCGTTTCAAAGGTTGATAAAGAAGCGCAGCGTAAATTAGCTGCACAGCGCCGTGAACAAACGCGTCCGATTCGTAAAAATATCGAAAAATGTGAAAGCCTACTGGCAAAACACCAACCACGTTTACTCGACATTGAAAGTTTACTCGGTGATGCTGGCCTATATGACGCTGCACGCAAAGATGAACTCATGAAACTGATGAATGAGCAAACCGAACTTAAAAACCAAGTCAGTGAAGCTGAAGAACAAATGCTAGAGCTGATGATGGAACTTGAAGAACTCGAAAGCTCATTCGAAAACGAATAATCTTTCCTCATACACCCTGCCCGCTCTGTTTATGCATGGCGGGCATTTTTATGTCTTAACCATTTTGATTGATTTACTTTGCTACAACACCAATCGATCTCGAAAAACGTGCCTTTTCAATCTATGCATATAACTCAATAGGAAATGCACCCACATAGTCTGAGCATTTTAAAAATATAAGTGATTGAAATTAAAATTATTTCTTAATAAATAAAGCGATAAATTGATTGATTTTTATTGTTTAGATATTCTTAAAAAGCAAAAAATTAGATTGTTTAATTTAGCTTAATTAATTGAATATTCAACTATATACAGCCCTATTTCCATGCATTTCACAGCTTAAAGCCAAATACAACCTTCACAACAGACAGCGAATATCCATCATGTTCAGACATGCACCTTTCAACACAACAAGTTTTGAATTTAAAAAGAGGGAATAAATTTAAAAGATCCGATTTAAATTTAAAAAATAACGTATGGTTTTAAATTTAAAAACCACACTTGAAACAACTGTGGATAAAATTATACGTATTTTAGCAACTGATATAAAGTGCTATTTTTATTTATCCACAGGCTAATGTTGTTTATTTATTCAGTTGTTTTAGGCAAATCCATCCTCTTTTTTGCGCTCTTTTTCCTTAATTTAATACGGCTCTTTGCGCCTTTAAAAAACGTAATTCTTGTATTTTCCATCCCTGATCGAATACCCATGTTTCTTGGATTTGTTGGCGATTTTCAACCAAACCGATCAAGACCTGACAGCGTGTTTGGTCACGATCAAACTCAAATTCTTCAAATTCGACGTCGGGTTTTTGAGGTTTCCAAACGCCATTTTTCACAGCATGCGCGATCTTTTCATAGCGCGTATAGTTACTCTCTACACGATCAGCTTGTTCATAGACCACTTTAAAATGCTCATCTTCATATTGAGCTAAAACCTCATAATTACCTGTAAAAAAAGCATTCACCCAAATGTCGCGTACTTGTTCTAGTTGGTTATCCATCATAATGACCTCACATTTTGCACTGTGCAAAAGACTCGATACTCACATCATGACATCGCTATAAGTCAGTTTAATAACAGTGTGCACTGCTTATATTTTATTCAAAATCATAAAAAATGCTGTAAAAAAAAGCACCCCGTAGGGTGCTTTTTTGGCTTATTTTGTAAAGCGCTTAGGCATCAATGTCCGCATTCAATGCATTTTCTTCAATGAATGCACGACGTGGTTCCACATCGTCACCCATCAAACAAGAGAACATACGATCAGCTTCAATCGCATCCTGAATGGTAACTTGCAACATGTTACGGTTTTCAGGATCCATGGTGGTTTCCCAAAGCTGGTCCGCATTCATCTCACCCAAGCCTTTATAGCGTTGAATCATCATGCCACGACGCGAATCAGACAAAATATGCTGCCATACCTGATGGAAGTTAGTGACTGCAATCTTGCGATCACCTTTTTGTAGGTATGCGCCATCTTCCAACAACGTGAACCAACTCTTGGAGTTTTTCAACAAACGTGCATATTCACCAGAACCCAATAAGCCTGCATCTAATAAGTAGCTGTGCGGCAGATTGTGTACATAGATGGTGATACGAGGTAAGTAAGTCTCGATCTTTTGACCATCTGCCAGTTCTTTTTCAAACGTTTCTAAGCTTAACTCAGGACGCAAGCTCGGTTGAATCTCTGCCACAGCACTGCGCACTTGTTCAGCCCACTGCTCAACATAAGCTCGGTCATGGTTTTGATCAAGCTTAAAGCCTTCAACCGAAATCAACGCATCTAAGACACTGGCAGGATAACGTACAGTTAAACGCTGTAAGCTCTTCTGAGACGTTTGATAGTCTGCAATCACATTCGCTAAAGCTTCACCACGGATTGCAGGTGCAGCATCGCTGATGTGCAATTCAAGCTCATCAATCGCGTTTGAAATTAAATAGGTTTCAAGCGCATCATTATCTTTAAGATATTGCTCTTGCTTGCCTTTTTTCAGTTTATACAGCGGTGGCTGAGCAATATAGATATAACCACGCTCCACTAGCTCAGGCATTTGACGGAAGAAGAAGGTCAACAATAGGGTACGAATATGCGAACCATCCACGTCAGCATCGGTCATGATGATGATTTTGTGATAACGCAATTTGTCCGGATTGTACTCTTCACGACCAATACCACAACCCAATGCCGTGATCAGCGTGCCGACTTCTTGAGATGAAATCATCTTATCAAAACGCGCACGTTCCACGTTTAGGATTTTACCCTTCAACGGTAAAATCGCTTGCATCTTACGGTTACGACCTTGTTTAGCTGAACCGCCTGCAGAGTCACCCTCGACTAGATACAATTCAGACAAGGCTGGATCTTTTTCTTGGCAATCCGCAAGCTTACCTGGTAGGCCTGCAATGTCTAATGCACTTTTACGACGCGTCATTTCACGCGCTTTACGTGCTGCATCACGAGCACGAGCCGCATCAATGATTTTGCCTGCAATTGATTTTGCAGCTTGCGGGTTTTCAAGCAAATATTCAGAGAATGATTTATTCATTGCCTGTTCAACCGCAGGTTTCACTTCACTGGAAACCAACTTTTCTTTGGTTTGTGAAGAAAACTTCGGATCAGGCACTTTCACTGAAACAATCGCAGTTAACCCTTCACGTGCATCATCACCAGAAACCGCTACTTTCTCTTTTTTGAGTAAGTTTTCGTTTTCCATGTAGCTGTTTAGACCACGCGTTAATGCCGCACGGAAACCCGCTAAATGCGTTCCACCATCTTTTTGTGGAATGTTGTTGGTAAAGCAACGTACGTTTTCTTGATAGGTATCATTCCACTGCAACGCCACTTCAACACCAATGCCATTTTCCGCCTGTACGGTGAAATGGAAAATGTCATTCAGATGAGTTTTGCCTTGGTTAATATATTTCACAAACTCAGACAGACCGCCTTCGTAGTCAAACACATGTTCTGCATGAATACGCTCGTCACGCAAAACAATGCGCACGCCCGCGTTTAAGAAAGACAATTCACGTAAACGACGCGCTAGAATATCGACATTGAAAATGGTTTGGCTAAAAGTTTCAGCACTTGGCCAAAAACGGACAGTTGTTCCTGTGGTATCCGTATCCCCCACAACAGTCAGTGGGTAAACCGGATCACCGTGTTTATATTCTTGTTGATGAATATGGCCTGCACGATGAATCGTCAGTTCCAACTTACGCGACAAGGCATTTACAACCGATACGCCCACACCGTGTAGACCACCTGAAACCTTGTAGCTATTGTCATCAAATTTACCGCCTGCGTGCAGAATGGTTAAAATCACTTCTGCGGCAGAAACCCCTTCTTCAGGGTGAATATCGGTCGGAATACCGCGCCCATTGTCCGATACACTTACAGATTCATCTTCGTGAATCGTCACCAAAATTTCATCACAGTGACCTGCAAGCGCCTCATCGATCGCATTATCCACCACCTCAAACACCATATGGTGTAAGCCCGAACCATCATCCGTATCGCCAATATACATACCCGGACGTTTACGTACTGCGTCCAATCCACGTAATACTTTGATACTAGAGGAATCATAAGCTTTTTCTGTGGTTTGTTCCGTTTGAGAAGCAGCTTGTTGATCTTCTGAACTCATGGTTTCTCCCTAGCGAAAAATAGGTCTATCCCGTGATGGGTAAAATCTAAAATCATTGTGCGACAACTTGAACTTGACCGTTTTCAACACAGAATAATTGATAAGAAATAGATAAATCATGTAAGTGATTTTTGACTGATTCATACTCTAAAGTGGTAATAAAAACTTGACTACCCAGTTGGCTCAATCGCTCAATTAAACGTTGTTGTGCTGTTAAATCTAATTCTGCTGTCAGATCATCTAATAATACCACAGTTTCCTTATTACAAGCATGCAGCATTGCAATCTGTGACAGTTTTAAGGCTATGATTAACAGCTTTTTTTGTCCACGTGACAGTACGACATCGGCATCGCCAAGGCTTGTTTTTAAACGCAAATCTGCCTTGTGTGGACCATACTCGGTATAGCGCCGTTCAAGGTCTTTTTGATGATGACTTTGCAGGTCATTCAGTAATCCTAACCCGGTATGAAAGCCAGGGCTATATTCTAACTGAACCTCGATATCAGGCAGCAAGTGTTTTAAATCTTGCTCAAAAAAACCCTTCCACTGCTCCACAATGCTGACGCGCTGTGAATGCAGCATTTCACCATAATCACTGAGCATTTTGTTCCACGGCTCCAAATCTGCCAGACTTAGATTCCGTCGTGTTTTTAGTAAACCATTACGCTGTTTTAATGCTCGTGAATAATATTGCCATGCATGATAAAACTCAGGTTCCACGTGGAACATCAGCCAATCTAATAGTTGCCGTCTAGGCTTGGCACCATGATCAATAATATCGGTACTTTGCGGATCAATCAGTTGCAAAGGAAGGATTTTAGCCAATTGACCTTGAGTGGCAATGTTGTCGCCATTGACCTTAATGAGCTGTTCACCAGACAACAGCTTTTGCATCCCTATTTTTTCAGAACTGGATTGGGCAAAGACAATCGCGTCTTGGGTGTCGGTTTGAATATAGTTTTTCGGAATATGGGTGCGAAAGGAACGCCCAGTCGCCAGCAGATGAATGGCTTCTAAAATTGAGGTTTTACCTGAACCATTTTGTCCATAAAAAACATTAAACGGTTGCAATCCATGGAGAGCAACCGTTCTGAGATTTCGAACACGTTCGATATTTAAACGCGTGATTTGCATGCCTGAACCTAGGACTTAAACACGCATTGGCATGACCACATAGGTCTGATCTTGGTGGGCGGGGTCTTGTACCAGAACCGATTGATTGGCTTCAGTCATCGTCATTGACACATCATCGCCATCCAATGCACCTAAGACTTCCAAGATATATTGGGCATTAAAAGACATTTCCATTGGCGCATTATTATATTGAATCGCCAAATCCTCTACGGCTTCGTCTTGCTCTGGGTTATTGGCACGCAGCTGCAAAGTGTCTGCGGCAAAGTTTAAGAACACACCACGTAGTTTTTCATTACTTAAAATCGAAACACGTTGTAAAGATTGCTTAAAGACATCATGTGCAATTAAGACATTTTTATCCCCACCACGTGGAATCACACGGCGATAATCAGGGAATTTACCGTCAATCAGTTTCGTGGTGAAACGAACCGTTGTATCCCCTTGTTCTTTGTCACGGCTGGCAATAGAAATGGTCACATTCAATAGTTCACGACCAATCAACAACGCCAATTGTTCATCTTCAATGCTCAATAAACGCTGTAATTCGCCCACTGCTTTACGTGGAACAATCGCTTGAATCAATTGAGTGGCATTTGAACTAGCTACAGTTTCACATAACGCTAAACGGTGACCGTCTGTGGTCACTGCACGCAGTTGATTATTATCAATTTCAAGCAAGGTTCCCGTGAGATAAAAACGCACATCCTGCACTGCCATAGCAAATGCAGTTTTTTCAAATAGGCGCTTTAATTCCCGCTGTGTCACCGCAACTTGCGTGCCTTGCGTGTTCTCTGTGGTCAATAACGGGTAATCTTCAGCCGGTAAAGTCCCTAACACAAAACGGCTATTACCAGACTTTAAAATACAACGTTGATCTTCAGTAATTTGTAAGTCTATCAGTGCAGCAGTCGGTAAAGATTTGCAAATATCCATCAACTTACGTGCAGGAACCGTGGTTTCACCCGCTTGTAAACACGCCCCTTCAGCAAGCGTGGTACTTGCAACCAATTCAACTTCTAAGTCCGAACCTGTGATCGTCAACGACGCTTGGCTCACTTGCACTTTAACATTTGAAAGAATGTTTAAAGTATGGCGACGTTCAACCGCTCCTACGACATGTGATAGAACATTAAGTAAGCTTTCTTTCGCGATTTTTAAACGCACGATACATTCCTCGAAAAACTGAAGATAAAATAATAAATAAATGTGTTTTTAGCAGTGTACTATGCGGCAGAACATGCCGCATTGCAAGAATAGAATTTGAGCAATTTTGCTTAACTTTGCAGCAAGCGTTGCAAGTTTTTATAGTCCTCATTGAAGATCGGATCTTCATCGCGCAGACTTAAAACTTTTTCACAAGCATGCATGACGGTACTGTGATCTCGACCGCCAAAGGCCATGCCAATTTCAGGGAAACTGTCCCCAGTTAACTCACGTGCCAAGCCCATTGCCAATTGGCGTGGACGAGCATAAATACGGGTCCGTTTAGGCCCAACCAACTCTTTGAGTGGGATTCTAAAGTACTCACTCACCACACGTTGAATATTTTCAGTACTGATGGTTCGTGCACGAATGGCCAAAACGTCTTTTAAAGACTCACGCACAACATCCAAATCAATAGCTGTACCCTTAAAGCGTGAAATGGCCACCACTTTATTCAGCGCACCTTCCAATTCACGTACGTTTGCAACCACTTGTTGCGCAATAAATAACGCACAGTTTCGTGGTAATTCCACATCATTGCTTTCTGCTTTTTTCAGCAAAATTTCAATACGGGTTTCAATATCAGGTGGCTCAACCCCAACCGACAAGCCCCATGAAAAACGTGAAACCAAACGTGGATCTAATTCCGTTAATTCTTTTGGATAGCGATCTGAAGTCAGAATAATTTGCTTAGATTCATCCAAAAGTGCGTTAAAAGTATAGAAAAACTCTACTAAACTCGCCTCTTTACCCGCCAACAAATGAATATCATCGACCAACAATAGATCTAAAGATCGGCAATTTTTTTTAAATTCTTCCACTTTGCCTTGTTGTAAAGAACTAACAAAATCTTGAACAAAGCTTTCTGCCGTCATATACATGACACGTGCATTCGGTTTGGCTTGCAACAAGGCATTGCCCACTGCTTGCATTAAGTGTGTTTTACCTAAACCAGTCGGGCCATATAAAAATAAGGGATTGTGCTGAGAAGCACCTAACTGGGTTAAAACCTTACGACACGTTTCAGCAGCCATTTGGTTTGAACGACCTTCCACAAAAAGTGAGAAGGAAAATAAAGGATTTAACTGGCGTTTACGGCTGTTTTTAGAATTCCCTTCTTCTTTTTCTTTTTTCGGACGCACAACAGGTGCTGGAGCAGACTCTAAAGCTGCAGTCGTCGTTGCAGGTTGCTCACTCGCAGATAAAATTGCACCCGGGCGTGAATCGACTAAAATTTCAACTTTACGTACACGCCCTTCAGAGAGCTGCTCCACTAAAATTGTAATCAATTCTAGGTGATGTTCTTGAATGTAACGTGTCCAATAGGGATTCGGAGCATAAAGACGTAGTGTGTCATTTAACTCTTCTGCAACTAAAGGGCGTATCCACATTGTAAAGACATTCCCAGAGAGCTCTTGTCGCAAGCGAGTTAAGCAGTCCGTCCAAAGCATGTGAAACCCCTATTCATTCCATCGATAATTAATAAAAACACTATGTACCCACCGAAGCGGGTCGCCATTCTAACCAAGTTATCCACATCTGTCATGGAAAATTATGCAGATATTGCTCAAAAAGCCTGCTTATGAAAATAAATTTAAATTCAAATACTGGTGTGGATAAGTTTATCCGCAAACTGTGGATAGAATATAGCACAAAGTTATCCACAAACTATTAATTTTATAAAAACAATCTTATCCACACCATATTCTATTGTTTTATAATTAAAAAAGTGTCATTTCCACAGAAAAAGACCACCCTAATAGTAATAAATTTAAATTTATAAATTTGAATTTATTTATAAGAGATCTGTTTTCTGGGGATAACTGGAGATCCAAAATGAATTTAAATTTAAAAACATGCACAGCAAGTGAATTTAAAGAATTGTGGATAATTGTGTGGGTAATCTTGTTGGTAACTTATATCACTTTAATAAACAATAATCTAGGTTGTGCATAAGAAAAAAGGGCAGTTGTTTAAATGTTATCGAGAAAAGAGCAAGCTCAAGCTGCTGTTACAAATAAAAAGGCTTAATTTCACAAGAAAATCGGTTTTCCATTGACAGCTCAAGCAATGAACACTAAACTCGCGAACCTTCATTGAATGATCATTTTTGGAGTTTCGATATGAAACGTACATTCCAACCATCTGAATTAAAGCGTAAGCGCGTTCATGGTTTCCGTGCTCGTATGGCTACTAAAGCTGGTCGCCAAGTATTAGCTCGTCGTCGTGCAAAAGGTCGTCACAGCTTAACTGTTTAATCAATAGTTAACGCTTAAACGATTTTGGGTGTTATGACTACACTTTATGGCTTCAGCACAGAGGTTCGTATTCGCTGTGCTGCCGATTATAAGAGTGTCTTCGATGGTGCGCTTTTTAAAGTGCATCAGCCCCATTTCTTATTTCTAGCAAAACTGACCGAACAACCTCAAAGTCGTTTGGGTATTGTTGTTGCTAAAAAGAAAGTGCGTCGTGCACACGAAAGAAATAGAGTAAAACGTTTGGCTCGCGAAAGTTTTCGCTTGCATCAACAGCAATTAACTTTAGATATTGTGGTTATGCCTAAAATGGGAATAGAAACAGTGCCTAATGCAGAGTTGCACCAGCAATTACAATTTGCTTGGCAAAAATTACAACGTCTTGCCAAAAAGCATCAAAAAATAGCTCCCTCCCTGCAAAAGTAGAGATGGCCAATGGTCCGGTTACTGCATTGGTTAATTCGATTTTATCAAATTGCGATTAGTCCTTTACTTGGACCGCGTTGTCGTTATATCCCTACATGTTCTCAATATTCATTGGAAGCAGTCCATACACATGGTGCTGTGCGTGGTGTGTGGTTGGCTACTAAACGTATTTGCCGTTGTCATCCTTGGGGTGGATCGGGGTATGACCCTGTTCCAAACAAAAGGATTCGTTTTATCTCTTTTCAGCAAATAGATTCTCAAAAGCATCTGGTTGCTGTACCCTTTCGTGATTGTTTCTTGAACCAAAATCACTCTAACCACTTGGGGTAATCGATATGCAACAATGGGCCAGGTTTGCCATTCTCGGGGCCATGTTTGTTGTCGCTTATTTGCTCATTTTGGCTTGGCAAAAAGATTATGGACATGCTGAGACTCAGCCACAGCCACAACAGGCTGCAGCAGTTTCACATGAAGTATCTGCAGATTTGCCAAATGCTCAAACGGCTTCAGCAGCGTCTGATATGCCACAAGCAAATATCGCGACTCAGCAACCAGTTACAGAATCAAAAGCATCTGTAAATCAACAGCTTATTTCAGTACAAACTGACCTTTATCATCTTTGGATTAATCCTAAAGGTGGTGATATTGTTCGTATTGAATTGTTAAACCATGACAAGAGCAAAGACAGTAACGAAGCATTTGTCATGCTTGAAAGTGATGCAAAACGTACTTATGTGGCGCAGTCTGGTTTAATTGGTCTTAATGGTCCAGACAGTAACCGTAGCGGTCGCCCAATGTATGAGATTGAAAAATCTGCTTATACATTGAATGATGCCAAAGCGGTTCAAACCGAAGATGGAAAAAGCATCAAAGTGTTAACCGTACCGATGGTACTGAAAACAGCTGATGGTGTGGAAATCATTAAAACCTTTACCTTTAAGCAAGGTGAATATCCTGTTGTTGTGAACCATAAAGTGGTGAACCGCAGTGGTCAAAACTGGCAGGGTCAAATGTTTGGTCAACTCAAACGTGACAACTCTGATGATCCAGGCAAATCGGATCAAGGTATTTTCACGCTGGGCACTTTCTTAGGTGGTGCTTGGGGTTCGCCTGAAGAACATTATAACAAGCTTAAATTTGCTAACTTCAATGAAGAAAAATTGAATGTTGAAGCGAAAGGCGGCTGGGTTGCTATGGTTCAGCACTACTTTGTGAGTGCTTGGATTCCAGGTGACTTAAAATTGACGCAAGCCAATGGTCAACCTTATGTTGCAAAATTAGAGTCGCGTAAGTCAACGGATGATATGAATATCATTGGTTTTACTTCACCGACGATTACTGTGCCTGCTAGTACAGTGGCTGAGATTGACGCGACCTTCTATTCAGGTCCTAAAGTTCAATCTGAGTTAAAAGAGCTCGCAACAGGTTTAAACCAAACTGTTGATTATGGTTGGTTATGGCCAATTGCGAAATTATTGTTCTTGGGTCTTGAGTTCTTCCACGGTTTAGTGGGCAACTGGGGCTGGGCAATTATTTTGTTAACGGTTTTGGTGAAACTGATTCTTTGGCCATTGTCGTCTAAGAGCTATCGCTCAATGGCGAAAATGCGTGTCATTGCACCTGAAATGCAGCGTATGAAAGAAGAGTTCGGTGAAGACCGCATGCGCTTCTCTCAAGAAATGATGGCACTGTATAAACGTGAACAAGTCAATCCGCTTGCGGGTTGTTTGCCATTGTTATTACAAATGCCAATCTTCCTTGCGTTGTACTGGGTGTTGATGGAGTCAGTTGAGCTTCGTCATGCGCCATGGTTACTTTGGATTCAAGATTTGTCAGCGATGGATCCGTGGTTTATTTTACCGCTGTTAATGGGCGCAACGATGTTCATTCAGCAGTCTTTAAACCCCCAACCTGCTGATCCAATGCAAGCCAAAGTTTTCAAAATCATGCCGATTGTTTTCACAGTCTTTATGTTGTTCTTCCCTGCGGGTCTCGTGTTGTACTGGATTGTCAACAACAGTATCACGATTATTCAGCAGACCTTGATCAACAAATCTGTTGAAAAAGACCGCTTGAATAAGGAAAGTGCGTCGAGTTAATCGAGGCAACTTTTCGCGAAAAGCTGAATAAATCCGCTTAAGATGGTAATCTTAGGCGGATTTTTCATTGTGTGACTTTTAAGATTTTAGGTGAATGTTATGTACAACCGAACCACGATTGCTGCCATTGCAACACCACCTGGGCGTGGTGGTGTGGGGGTCATTCGCCTATCTGGTCCCAAGTCTTATGAGATTGCACAGGCCTTGACCCAAAAAGACTTACCGAAAGCGCGTTTTGCGGGTTTTCGCCAGTTTTATGATGCATCTGGCGAAGTGATGGATGAGGGCTTAGCGCTTTGTTTTCCGAACCCGAACTCGTTTACTGGTGAAGATGTGGTTGAGTTGCAAGGTCATGGTGGCCCTGTCATTCAAAATGCTTTACTGGGGCGTTTGTTGGAGCTCGGTGCGATTGCAGCAAAAGCGGGTGAGTTTTCTATGCGTGCTTTTGAAAATGGCAAACTGGATTTGGTACAGGCTGAAGCAATCGCTGACTTGATTGACGCGACGTCTCAAGCGGCTGCTCGTTCTGCAGTACGTTCATTACAAGGCGCATTTTCAACTAAAGTAAATCGCGTGTTGGAGCAATTGATTCATCTACGTTTGCATGTGGAAGCTGCGATTGATTTTCCTGAAGAAGAAATTGATTTTCTCGCGGACGGGAAAATTTTAAATCTTTTAGATGGCGTTACGTCTGCTGTGAACCAAGTGCAACAATCGGCTCGTCAAGGACAGTTGCTGCGTGAAGGTTTACAAGTGGTAATTGCAGGAAAACCGAATGCGGGTAAGTCATCACTGCTCAATGCATTAGCGGGCATTGAACGCGCCATTGTGACGGATATTGCAGGTACGACGCGGGATGTCTTACATGAAAAAATTACCCTGAATGGTTTACCCATTACCTTAACCGATACCGCGGGTTTACGTGAAACCGGTGATATTGTAGAAAAAGAAGGGATTCGTCGTGCCATTAAAGAAATTGAGCAAGCTGATCTGTTACTTTTGGTTTATGACTTAAGCCAAGGCGAAGACCCACTTAAACTGGCGCAAGAATATTTTGCTGAGCATATTGAGCCGAAACGTTTAATGCTGATAGGCAATAAGTGTGATTTGATGGCAACGACATCGCATATCGAAGACTTTAACGGCTTCCGTCATATTATGGTTTCGGCAAAGCAAGAAACTGGCGTTCAAGCGCTCATAGAAGCGATTACAGCGCATGCAGGCTTCCAGCCTGAAGAAGATACCTTTATTGCACGTACACGCCATTTAGACGCAATGAAACGCACTCAGCTTTACCTTGCTGAAGCTCGTGAACAATTGGTGGTGTATAACGCAGGTGAGTTGGTCGCAGAGTCGCTACGTTTGGCGCAAAATGCCCTCGGTGAAATTACAGGGGATTTTAGTGCGGATGATTTACTTGGGAAAATTTTTGGATCGTTCTGTATTGGAAAATAATGCCAATATTTAGCATCGTGCCTATTTAGGTAGATGGATATAAAAAGCACTCAGTTTTAAAGGCTGGGTGCTTTTTTATGTATGGGATGATGTATCTCCCCACTATTGAGATTATCGCTTTGGTACAAAATTTTGTGATATTGCTGTGTCGTAACAGACCAATCAAAAGGTAATTCGGCGGTAATCTCGATATTCGGGTTTCCACACATGCGCCTCAATGGCTTTTTGCAAGCTAGCTTCATCCATCAATGGGGCAACCCCTTCCCGTATCGCGGCAAGCCCTACCTGCAAGGCGATAATTTTAGAGATGTCCTGAATGGCATCAATACTTGGCAGCAAATCATGGTCTGGGTTTTTCAGCATGGGTGAACAGCTGGCTAAAGCATTACTCGCGGCCATTAACATCAGGTCGGTCACGCTTTGCGCACCTGCGGCAATGACACCTAGACCAACCCCAGGAAAAATATAAGCATTATTGCACTGAGCAATGGGGTAAATATGGCCTTGATGATGTACTGGTGCAAATGGACTGCCTGTTGCGATTAAGGCTTTACCCTCTGTCCATTGAATAATATCTGCGGGGAGCGCTTCGACCTGAGAGGTGGGGTTGGACAAGGGAAAGACGATCGGGCGTTCACAGTTTTCAGCCAGTGCGCGAATAATCTCTTCGCTAAATAAGCCAGTTTGTCCTGAAACTCCGATTAATACTGTGGGTTTGGCATGTTGAATGACTTCGAGCAGAGAAATCTCTGGCGCTACATTTGCCCATGTCTCAATGGCACGCAAAGGCTGCGCCAACTTGCTTTGAAAATCGAGTAAGTTGGGTTGCTGTTCAGTCATTAAACCAAAACGATCTACCAAATAAAGACGTGAGCGTGCTTCAAGGTCGCTGAGCCCTTCAATTTTCATTTGTGCAATAATTTGTTCTGCAATACCACAGCCTGCTGAACCTGCACCTAAAATAACAATCGTTTGATCTTTTACCTGCTTTTTCACCACATGAGATGCTGCAATCAGGCTAGCTAACGCCACAGCCGCCGTACCTTGGATATCATCATTAAAACAACAGATTTGTTCACGGTAGGTAGTTAGTAAAGGCATGGCATTTTGTTGAGCAAAATCTTCAAACTGAATCAGGGCCTTCGGCCAGCGTCGTTGAATGGCACGAATCACATCATCGATAAATTGGTTGTATTCATCGCCACTAATACGGGGGTGGTTCCAACCCAAATACAGCGGATCGTTGCGTAACTGTTGGTTATTGGTCCCAACATCCAGCGTAATAGGCAAAGTATAGGCTGGACTGATGCCGCCACAGGCGGTATAGAGCGACAGTTTACCAATGGGAATCCCCATGCCGCCAATGCCTTGATCACCAAGACCTAAGATCCGCTCTCCATCGGTCATCACGATAACTTTGACATTTTTGCGGTTCACGTTGTATAGAATTTCATCAATATGCGCGCGATCTGGGTAGGAAATAAAAATGCCACGATGTCGGCGATAAATATCGGAAAAACGTTGGCAGGCCTCACCCACAGTTGGGGTGTAAATGATCGGCATCATTTCACTTAAGTGATGTTTGAGCAGATGGTAAAACAGAGTTTCGTTGGTATCTTGGATATTGCGTAAATAGATATGTTTGTTGATGTCATCATTAAAAGATAAATACTGCTGATAGGAGCGGCGACTTTGTTCCTCAATGGTTTCGATCACGTGTGGAATCAGGCCGTGTAAATTGAAGGTATTGCGTTCTTGTATTGAAAATGCAGCTCCTTTATTCAACAACGGCAGTTCTAAAAGTGAATGAGCTGCATAGGGAATATAGAGCGGTTTTTTTATGGTTACATGATCCATCATGAGGCTGATCTCGTTACATCGATTGCAATGTCCGTATTCTGCTAAAAAAGTATGGATTAAACGTCGAGACGTTGTGGTGAATAGGGACACAAGTGAAGAGAAATGCCTGATTTGGCTGTGATGTGTCTGACCAAATGCAGGCTTAGAGTTAAAATAAAGAGAGATAGACAACACCAAACAGGATCGTTTGAGGTGCTGTCTGTAAAGCACTATTTAATAAAACTCAGTTCTTTACTAATCCGATCCAGCACTGGTTTCTTTTTGGCTTGGAACTGGGTTTTATTTTGCTGAATAAGATTATTGCCATGAGTATCAATCGAGATGATCAGCGGGCCAAATACCTTGACGCGGTTAATCCATAAGGTTTCAGGCATACCCAAATCTTGCCATTCAGCGCCTTCAATTTCCTCGACTTGAGTGGCTGCCAGTACCGCACATCCTCCAGGGAAAATCGCATGGACTGCTTTGTGCTCCTGACAGCCTGCGACAGTCTCAGGGCCCATGCCACCTTTACCCACAATCAGTTTCACCCCAGTTTGTTTGATAAATTCGCGTTCAAATTTTTCCATACGCATACTGGTGGTGGGCCCAATGGAGACCATTTCAAAACCGCCATCATCCTTTTTACGCACGATGGGGCCAGCATGGAAAATCGCACCGCCTTCTAAATTTACGGGAAGTTGTCGACCTTGTTCAATTAAGCGGCGATGTGCCACATCACGACAAGTAACTAAACGTCCAGTTAGATATACCACGTCACCAATTTTAAGATCGGCTAAGTCTTCATCACGTAATGGGGTGGTCAGTACTTTTTTCATAGCACAACTCCTTCGTGTGACAGAATTTCATAAGACATATCAGGGTTAATTTTAATTTTGCCACGGCGGTGTGCCCAGCAACCGGTGTTGACTGCCACGCCAATGGTGGATGGGTGACGAGCCGAAGACTCAATATTCACACCCATGACGCTGTTATTGCCTGTTAAGCCCTGTGGGCCAATGCCAATTTCATTTAAGCCTTGTTCCAGCAAGTCTTCCATCAGCGCAGCACGAGGGTTATCACTTCTTGAGTCTACAGGGCGCATAATGGCCAGTTTGGACAAGCGTGCAGCGGTTTCAACTGAAGTGGACACCCCGACACCGACCAGTAATGGCGGGCAAGCATTCACACCACGCTCGGTAATCACATCCATTACGAACTCAGCTACACCTTCGTAGCCTTGACCTGGCATCAAAACTTTAGCTGCACCTGGCAAGGTACACCCGCCGCCTGCCATATACACATCGATGGTACAGGTATCCTGTTCAGGGACGATGCGCCAGTCTAGCCACGGAATTTGAGTGCCCGTATTGGTGCCTGTGTTTTTCTCATCAAAGGTTTCAACTGCATTGTGGCGCAAGGGGCCTGTACGGGTCGCCTCTTCGGTCGCTTCACGTAAAATTTCCTGCAATTCGCCCAACAGTGGGAAATGTGCACCCGCTTCAACAAAATATTGAATCACGCCGGTGTCTTGGCAGCTGGGACGGTTTAGTCGATCTGCTGCTTCTTGGTTTTCATCCATTGAGTCATAAATTGATTTGGCTAATGGGTTGGTTTCCAAGGTTTTCAGCTCAATCAGTTTGCTTTTGACATCTTTGGGTAAACGTTTGCCAATATAGGCTGTAAATTTGGCCATGGTGTCCGTGAGGGACTGTACGGCAAGTTCTTTGTCCATGGGAGGCTCCTTGTAAAGCTTTCAATTCGCTCGAATATCGAATAAGGTAAAAATGAAGATCATGAATTACTCAATTCAACCGAATTGGCTTTGTTTTTTTGAGTAAAACTTAAAACGAGGGTCAGGACGGTGGATAAAATCAGCAGACCTGCGACGAAATACAAACCGCCTGCAAAGCTTCCAGTTTGATCTTTAACCCAACCGATCATGGCTGGACCCGCAAAGCCACCTAAGTTCCCAATCGAGTTAATGGTTGCGATGCCTGTCGCTGCTGCGGCACCCGATAGAAACATGGTTGGCATACTCCACAGTGGTGGTTTAGAGCAACTGATGCCAACGTTGACAATGGTTAATGCTGCAATCAGGCCAAACATACTGCCAGTACTGGCTGCAATCGCGAGCCCCACAGCTGCGGTTAAACAAGCCAAAGCCACATGCCATGTGCGTTCATTGGTTTTGTCGGAGTGGCGTGACCACAGAATCATGGCAACCACAGAGATAATAGGAGGAATAGCGTTCAATAGACCGACGGTCATTGAGCTGACACCCAGTTCCTTAATGATTTGAGGTGCCCAAATGCCAAGGGTATACAGCCCCGCGGAGGTACCGAAATAAATGAGTGCCAGAGCAAGCACGCGTGGATTGGCGAGTCCGCGTAAAATACTGTGCTGCTGTTGCCCTCCTTTATTGGCATCTTCCGCTTGCATGGTTTTAACCAACCATTCTCGCTCATCGGGTTTTAACCACGCGGCTTTTTCAGGTCGATCTGTCATGTAGAAAAACACTACGACGCCTAGGATCACCGCAGGAATGGCTTCAATCAGGAACATCCATTGCCAACCTGCTAAGTCCATGATGCCGTGCATTTCCAGTAATGCTGCTGAAATAGGAGAACCAATCGCTGTGGCTATAGGGGCGGCAGCCATAAATAAGGCAATTACCCCTGCTCGGTTTCGTGCAGGGAACCAGTAGCTTAAATACAAAATAATGCCGGGGAAAAAGCCTGCTTCGGCAACACCCAGTAAAAATCGCATAACATAAAAGCTGGTTGAGCTTTCGACAAAGGCCATCCCGCCAGCAATAATGCCCCAAGTCACCATGACTCGTGCAATCCAAATGCGAGCGCCGACTTTGTGCAAAATAATGTTGGAGGGAACTTCAAAGAGGAAATAGCCCAAAAAGAAAATTCCTGCGCCAAAACCGAGAATCGAAGCGGTAAAGCCCAAATCTTCTTTCATGGTAATGGCAGCAAAACCAATATTGACCCGATCAATATAGGCAATTAAATATAAAATCATGATAAACGGCACAATACGCCAAGTGATTTTGCGTAGCGTCCGTTTCTCGATATCCATGTCCATGGCTTATCTCCATATCAGTAGCGATTACCTCCCGATTCGGTCGAAGTCACACCGCAATCGAGTTTGGCGAAAAAGCTCCCCGTTTGTGCACCGTTGTCCTTACACGGTGGACTTTATGACTCACTCAAGTTTCCTTGCTTGGGTGAGATATGTTGTTTGGGGGGTAACGTGATAGCGATATTAGAGACTTTGCAAAACCGATGAATCGATATAAAGTTAAATCACTCTTGCAAAAAACTGAATAATCATGAGCTCAGATACCGAATTAGCATTTTTTTGTTTACTAATAAAACAGGGCAGTCTGGTTGCAACAGCGCGTGAGTTGAATTTAACGCCCCCTGCTGTGTCCCGACGTCTGACACAAATGGAAGAGCGTTTAGGGGTTCGGTTGTTGAATCGGACCACCAGACGCATCAGTTTGACCAATGAAGGCGAAATTTATTTTGAGAATGCTTCGCGAATCTTGAAAGAAATTGAAGAAATGGAACAGCAAGTAGCGCGCAGTCGCACCACACCTAAGGGTTTGCTGCGGGTCAATGCCCCGTTTGGTTTTGGTCGAACCTACATTGCTCCTGCGATTTCAGACTTTGCGCGAAAATTTCCAGATATTGAAGTCCAGTTACATCTGACCGATCGTCCGATTCATCTGCCGAATGATGCGATTGATGTCTCGATTCACTTTGGGCAGGTACCAGACTCACGACTAATTGCGAAAAAAATTGCGGCCAATCGACGGCTTCTATGTGCTTCTCCGCGTTATTTGGCGCACGCTGGGGCACCACTTACGCCACGCGAACTGACCTTGCACCAATGCATTGTGTTAAGACAAAATGATGCGGCATATGCGAACTGGCGTTTAACTCAAGGGGATAAGGAAGAGACAGTTAAAGTGCATGGAAAATTGAGTAGCAATGATGGCCAAGTCACCATTGGTTGGGCACTCGATGGTCATGGTATTTTAATGCGAGCTGAATGGGACGTGGCCAAGTATTTAAAAAGTGGTCGTTTAGTTCAAGTCTTGCAGGACTATGAGACGCCCCCTGCCGATATCTATGCGATTTATATGGATCGGCTCGAGCACTCACCAAGAGTGTCCTATTTTTTAGAACATCTAAGCCAGTATTTAAATGAACATACGGACTTAGCCCATGCCAACAAGAAAAGAACCTAAGTTATAGCAAGGATCGACTGAAAAATGGCATCTGAAGAACGATCTAAATCCAAATGATTTTGACTTCGCTCTTTCTATGCAGAAGCTAGACGTATACTGCGCTTATGTGCAAACCACAGATAAAAACACAATAAAGCGATGGCAATGCAAAAGCTAATGACTCCGAAACTTAATCCAAAGTGATCTGCCAAATAACCCACAGCTACAATGGGCACAATCGTACCCAAATAACCAATAAAAAGATAAGTCGACATCACTGCAGCACGATTCTCTAAGGTGGTCATGGCATGAATGAGACCAAAGGAACCAATCAAGGTCAGGCCATGTCCGACACCAACGAGAAAATCACTGATAAAGAAAAAAGCACTCAGTTGAAATAGCATACACAGCGCCAAAATGCCTAAGCTTGCAATCAAGGTGATTAAGCCATAGTTGAGACACTTATAAGCGGGAATGCTTCTAGCAAAATACTGCACCACGGCAGAGACAATGAGAATACTGGTAATGGCTGAACCGCTAATGAGGGGGCCGTGCCACGGCAAAATATCCCGCACAAATGAAGGAGATAAGGATGCAAATAAGCTAAATGCGGCAAAGGCACTAAATGCGGTAAATCCAACAATCAAAAACAACTGATGATATTGCCCTTCTGGTCGGAGTAGCTTGGGGGCAATACTAAAGGGCTGTGAGGTAAATGTAGGAGACTCAACCCAAAATAAACCAAAGAAACACAGTACAGCGCCAAGAATAACGGGTAGATAAGGACTAACCAACGGATATTCTGAAAATTGAGCTATCAGGCCACCAATCAGCGGGCCTAAGCCAAAGCCTACTGCGGTAATAATCGAACTCAGTTGTGGTGCAATCTGTTGATGGCTTTTGGGCACGGTATACATCAGTCCCAGTAAGGCCGAAGTGGTCATCAAACCAGATGCAATACCAATAATAAAGCGCCCCAAAGATAAAATGAGAGCATCAGAAGCATAAGCGGAAATCACCAACCCGATGCTAATAAACACCAACCCTACTTGTAAGGTGCGTAAATAGCCAATGCTATTACTGGTCCGGCCGAGAAACAGTAAAGTAGCGAGACAACCAAACATATAAGCCACAAAAATATAGGTGATCTGACTCGGCACCAGATGCCATAAGGCTTGATACAGCGGGTAAAGTGGACTGGCTAAGGCAGTCCCCATCGTTCCCATCATTAAGGCGAGGCTGACCATACAAAATGGACGCCAAGAAGTGCTTGTTGTCATGCAAATGCCATGCGGCTCTCTCGGTCAAAACAAGAATATTTTGATGCCCAAGAGAAAAAGGATAGAGAGCAACAGTGTATCGGTTTGTGGAAAAAATGGTCAACTAAAAACTTGAAAAAGAACGCAATAAAACTTAGCCATAGCGTTTCAGCAGTTTTAAGAACTCAGCCAACTCTTCTTCATTGACCTGTTCAGCTTGTGCTAATACATGATGGCGTAAATGTGCTTCAACGAGTTCATTCATTAGTCCATTGACTGCGCCTTTAATGGCAGCGACTTGTTGTAAAACATCGATACAACTGGCATCGGGATGTGTAATCGAGAGTTCAACGGCGTTGACCTGCCCTTGTAAGCGTTTCACACGGTTTAAAATTTTTTTATCTTCATGCAAATGACTCAACACATTGCTCCAAAAATAAATATACTAAGGGGGAGTATATTGGTGAATCATTTTAAATGCAAAATACCCCATCACGTCAGCATACGCATCATTTTGATAACGGTAATCCACTGGCACAAAAACGGATTTTAATGGCGACCATTTTAACGGCAGTCATGATGTTATTAGAAGTGATTGGTGGATGGATTTTCCAATCAATGGCTTTGTTGGCGGATGGTTGGCATATGAGTTCGCATATGTTAGCACTGGGTTTGGCTTATTTTGCCTATCGTGCTGCGCGGCATTATGCCCATGATCAGCGCTTTAGTTTCGGCACATGGAAAATTGAAATTCTTGCAGGTTACAGCAGTGCTATTTTGCTGATGGTAGTAGCAGGTTTTATGGCTTTTCACTCGATTCAGCGTCTATTCTCGCCTGTACAAATTCATTATAACGAAGCGATTCCAATTGCGATTTTAGGCTTATTGGTGAATTTAATCTGTGCATGGTTGCTGCATGATGGTCACCATCACCATCACCATCACCATCACCATCACCATCACCATCACCATCACCATCACCATCACCATCACGCTCATGATCATGTAGTAGAAGTACATAGCCATCATCATGATTTAAATCAGAAAGCTGCATTTATGCATGTAGTGGCAGACGCAGTGACTTCCATTTTTGCCATTATCGCACTAATTTTTGGTAAATATTTGGGCTGGGATTTTCTTGATGCTGCCCTTGGGATCGTGGGGTCAATACTGGTGGCCAAATGGGCATTGAGCTTAATGCAAGAAACGGGAAAAACCTTGTTAGATGCTGAAATGGATCATCATGTGGTGGATGAAATTCGCGAAGTGTTGGCAGAACTACCGCATACGACCTTGACCGATTTACATGTTTGGAAAGTAGGCAAAGGCAAGTTTTCCTGCATTTTGGCTTTAGAAACGACGGTAGACTTAACTGCGGATCGCGTGCGGGCAATGCTCTCGATTCATGAAGAAATTGTTCATGTCTCGGTGGAAATTAATAGCACAGCCCTCACTGTTCCACGTGAAACTTTGGCCAGTTCATAAGCAAGGCGTGTTGGGTTTCGGTAAAGCCCTGGAAAAAATGATTCAATGCTTGAATAATACGCTCTACACTAGCGCCGTGGTTCTCCGATTGAAAGAGCAAAAAGTGATGATAAAAAAACTGGGTTTGGCACTACTCACAAGTGCAATTGCAAGCATGAGTATAGCCAGCGTAGAAAGTGTTCAAGCCAACTTAAAAAAGAATTATCCAAATATTAATGTTCAAAATATTCAAAAAACAGAAATGTCGGGCATTTATAGCGGATCTTTAGATGGCGAAATTGTGTATTTAGGCGAAGCGGCTGAGCATGTGATTGCTGGTTCGATGGTGCGCTTAAAAGATCAGAAAAATTTAAGTGCTGCCTTATATGTGCAACAAAACTCGCTTGATTGGAACAAGCTGCCGCTAAAAGATGCCATTAAAAGCGTTAAAGGCAACGGCAAACGCCAATTGGCGGTTTTTTCAGACCCAAACTGCCCTTACTGTAAGCAGTTAGAGGCTGAACTGAATAAACTAAATGATGTGACCATCTATACATTTATTTATGCCATTAAGGCGCAATCGATTGCACCGTCGAAACAAGTGTTTTGTGAAGCAGACCCTGCCCTCGCATGGAAAAATTTGATTGCGAAAGGGATTCAGCCAACGTCGAAAAAACCGTGTGCCAATCCAATTGAGCGCAACATTGAACTCGGTCGTAGTCTAGGTTTACAAGGGACGCCCGTGGTTATTTTCTCAAATGGCTTTAAAGTGAATGGCGCTGTGCCTTCAACCACCATTGAAAATATGTGGCGTGAACTGGGCTTATAAGAGTTCAAATATACAGATAAAAAGCACCTGAAACGGTGCTTTTTTTAATGGCTGAGTTTAGGTTTTTTTGGTGACCATGTTGTAGATGAATAAAATAACAATGGCCCCAATAACTGACGCAATAAAGCCTGCGGCAGAGCCTTCACTATAGAGACCAAGTAAACGACCACCATAAGTGGCTACGAGAGAACCTGCAATCCCCAGTAAAGTGGTGACAATAAATCCCGCTTTGTCATCGCCAGGATGGATAGCACGTGCGATGAGACCTGCAATAAAACCAATCACGATTGCAACAATAAGTGACCACATGAGCCAGCTCCTTTTTTTATCATGTCTTTGTTTTTACATCATGTGCAAAAATATCATCAGGCATAATGCGACTGTGCAGTAGAGCGAATCTGCTAAAAACTGTATGTTTTATGTACTTAGCTCACGATAAAAATAAAAAAAGTGGCCTTCGGCCACTCTTTTGTCGATTGCTCTTAAAGACCAATTTCCCCAATAAATGGCAAATGACGGTACTTTTGGTCGTAGTCTAAGCCATAACCCACAATGAATCGATCTTCGACATTAAAGCCTAAAAACCTCACATCGAGTTCAATTTCACGGCGTGAAGGTTTGCTGACTAGGGTACATAGTTCAATTGAGTTGGGAGAGCGTGTTTCTAAAATTTCGAGTACTTTGCTCAAGGTGTTGCCTGAGTCGATGATGTCTTCAATGACCAAGACATCTTTACCACGAATTTCGCCGTCTAAATCTTTTAAAATTTTTACATCACGTGAAGATACCGTACCGCCACCGTAGCTCGAAACCGTCATGAAGTCGAGTTCATGGGGTTTTGAAATGCTACGACATAAGTCTGCCATGAAAATGACTGAACCACGTAATAAACCAATCAGTACGAGTTCCTTATCACTGTTTGCATAATGCGCATCGATTTGTGCACCAAGCTCTTTTACTTTCGCTTGAATCTCTTCAGTAGAAATCATTACGCTCATTTGAACGGTCATGGGTAGATACCTAAAAAATTAAAAAAAATCAAAAATAAAAAAGGCGTTGACCTGCAACACCTCTATATATGCATTAATTTTAATATATCTCTAAACGAGATGCACCCCCTTTTGCCCGCTGGAAATGTAATCATTTCATTGCAGGCGGGATGCTGCTTGGTTTAGAGGCGAAAATCAAAGTTGTTTCAAAACTCGATTAGCTGCTTAAATTTTCGCTATTTGCTACTTAGTTTTGCACATAGGCTTTCTGACCAAAAATATAAGTCGCATGAATATTACGGTCATCACCCATGGTCATTAGGGCAAATAACGCGTCTTCAATCCCTTTTGCACGTTGCTGACGTAATGCTTGCAGCGCGGTTGCTTTGAGGTCGAGCACTACAAAGTCGGCTTCTTTGCCCAAATTAAAGTTACCGAGTTTATCATCCAAGCTCAGTGCTTTGGCACCGCCCAGTGTAGCGTGGTAGAGCGATTCAAACGCGGACAGTTTATTGCCCTGAAGCTGCTGCACTTTATAGGCTTCATTGAGGGTTTGTAGTTGGTTAAAAGAGGTCCCTGCACCAATGTCTGTACCCAGCCCAACTTTTACCTGCTTTTCCCAAGTCTTATTCAATGGAAATAAACCACTGCCTAAAAATAGGTTGGAGGTCGGACAGAAAGCAATAGCAGAGTCAGTCTGATGCATGCAGTCCCACTCAGCCTCTTCTAAGTGCACGCAGTGGGCAAAGACCGAATGTGAACCGGTTAAACCAAAGTGATGATAAACATCGAGATAACCTTGCTGCTCAGGGAATAAGTCTTTCACCCAAGCGATTTCATTTTTATTTTCACTTAAATGCGTATGCACATACACATCTGGGTATTCAGCTTTGAGCTGCCCTGCTTTAGCCAATTGCTCTGGTGTCGAGGTTGGGGCAAAACGTGGCGTAATCGCATACAGGTTACGGCCCTTGCCATGCCATTTCTCAATCAGTGCTTTAGAGTCTGCATAAGCACTGTCAGGCGTGTCGCACAGGTCTTCAGGTGCATGACGATCCATCATGACTTTACCTGCGATCAGGCGCATCTGGTGCTGCCCTGCTGCTTCAAATAAAGCATCGACTGATTCGGTATGCACAGTACAGAAGACCAAGGCTGTGGTGGTGCCATTTTTTAGCAGTTCTTGCACAAAGAATTGGGCAATCTGGTCGGCATAGGCTTTATCTGAAAATTGTAATTCAGTTGGGAAGGTATAGGTATTGAGCCATTCGAGTAGCTGTTCACCATAGGCCCCCACCATTTCTGTTTGTGGAAAATGAATGTGGGTGTCGATAAAACCCGGCACAATCAATTGTTCAGGATAGTGCTGAACCTCGACGCCAATAGGAAGGTGCTGTTGCCCCTCCTGCCAAGATCCAAACCATTGGATTTTGCCATTTTGGCTAATCAGTAAACCATCTTCTACGTAACGCACTTGGTCGTGAATTTCACGCGCTTGGGCAACCGTATTCTGAATATCTAGGAAGCGACCGCGAACCGCCGTCGTTGCAACTACAGAAGACATTTTAAACCTGTGTTTTGACTTTTTTTCGATTGATTGTACCGTAAACTGGATTTTTTTCACGGCTATTTAATGAAGTTTTTATGTGTGTTGTGAACGCTAGATTTTAAATGAAAGACTGGAGCAGTATTTTCTAAAAAATTGAACTGTTTTGAGGCCAGACATGTATCCATGCCATCGATAAGATCATGATTTTTTATGTCATACATAAGCACAAGCTTTGCGCTTAAATGATTCAATCTATTCGCAAAATTTTGTTGAGAAAGTCTTTATCTTTAAATGCTGAGTCAGTACAGTGTCGGCATTGATAAAATAAGAGACAATGACCGGCATGTATTTTTGGAATACCAAAGCATTAGCACATGAATTATCTAGCAATACCCTCGATAAAAAGCATTATAAAAATTATTACTTAGTCACCGCCTTACTGGTTTCAGTGGTGTATTACTACGGTATGTATTCACCCTATGGGGATGTCCGTGTGATTGGTATTGAGGGACTTCTGACTTTATTGATTATGTTTATCGGGATTCAAAGTGCTTATAAAGCCAATGGCGGGGATGAGGGTGAGCATTTCCTAGGTCGAATCACAGCGTTGTCTTTTCCCATTTTGGTACAAACCACCGTGGCTGGTGTTGTGTTTGGTGCAGTGTTATTAGGCCTTTATTTTGCTTTTAATCTAGAAGGCACAGCGTTTGATGATTGGTATGAATGGACTATTTCGCTATTTACCATCTTCCTGCAAATCTTGTTTTTCACGCGTTTAGTGTCTTATATGAAGCGGGTTAAAGCGCATACCATTTAAGCTTGAAAAAAATATTGTTTTCGAATGTATGCCTGCCAGTTTTAGAGTTGACAGGCATTTTCTTTTTCAATTTAAACTTTATTTGATACACGGAAGCGTCATCCGCAACCTGCGTAGTGTTTGGAATAGATTGTTTTTGCAACACAAATTTTTTAATTATAGAAAGTGAATAGGTTTTGCGGAGGACAAATGCTTTCCTTACGAAGCTTCGCTTCTCATTTGGCGAAACAAAAGAATAACTGAGCTCCGAGTATCGAACTTAAAAAAGATAAGACTCTGTCGTGAATAACCTAAAAGTGATGGTGCTCCTACTAAAACGCCTGAACAGACCCGCATTAATCTTTGGACACTTATTTTAAATAGGTGATTTAGAGCGCCACTTTATTCCACAAAATAATGCGCAGCAAAATGCGCATCATTGCCAATCACATCAAACACATCTTCACGCAGTGACATCCCCGCACATTCATCTCCGACCATCCAAAGTCCCAAGGTGGGCAGCATGCCTTCATGCAACGGAGTTTTTACCCAGCGCTGCATGACATAACCATATTTGTCGTAGTCATCGAAGTAAAAACTACCTGAGGCTGCGCCGCAATCGACATTGTTTTGTAGGATATGAATATTTGCGCCTTCGCGCGCTAAGATGGGCTTACGCACCCATTTCCCTGCGTAGTGGGCGTGCGCATCATAAGCATGGGTTTCTAACAACAATGGATGATTTGGAAAGCGTTTCCATAGCTCAATCAATAGGGCTTTATTGGAGAGAAGCATTTTCCAACACGGTTCAATCCATTCGGTTTCAGGTTTGAGAAACTGTGAAAAATTTTCTTCCCAAATCTATTCCCACGGATACAGCTTAAATAAATGCTGAATCTGTTGCTGATGCAAATCGACAAAGGCGGTGCCATTCCAACCAATGTTTTCCATCGACAGTTCGCTGACATTTAAGCCTGCCTGAAAAGCAGTATCCATGAGGTATTCTAAATTGCCCCAATCTTCACGTCCTGCTTCTTGGCAGGCTACGAAATGGACACGGCTTCGCGCAGGATAGAGCTGTTTCCAGCGCTCAATTAGCTTTTCATGAATGCTGTTGAACTGATCACGGTTTGCAATATTTTCGACCTGTTCAATCCAATGCCACTGTGCAACTGAGGCTTCGAGTAAACCCGTTGGCGTATCGGCATTGTATTCCAGCATTTTGATGGCTTGACCATCATAGGCAAAATCGAAACGACCATACAGCATTGGCGCTTGGTTTTTCCATGAATGCTCAATCAGAGGAATCGCTGCTGGGGGGAGTTGAAAATATTCGGGATAATGACCGCGTTGAATCATATCCCCTGCCACTTCAAGACACATTTGGTGTAATTCGTTCGAGGCATCTTCAAGCTGTTCAATTTGCTTGAGGCTAAACTCATAAGCTACCCCTTCTGACCAATACATTGAACCATCCCGCGACGGCAAGTTGTAGTAGTCAAAACCGATCTCTTGATGCGCCTGTTGCCAGTTTGCACGCTCAGGGAATAGAACTCGTTTCATGTATTAACCTCCGAACGAGCCTCCGCCACGGCCGAAGCCTCCACGAATGGGTTGGGATTTGGCATGGCTAAAAACGTGAGTTGAGATTCTGGGTGTACCCGTCGAATGACGTCCGCGAGCTTTCAAGATTTGGCCCATGTAACGGACTTTACGGTTATTTTTATAATATTGTGGGCCGATATAAACCCCAGTAGAGCCACTATAGCTCGATTCGCTATTTTCGTTAGCAGGTTCGCACAGTTCAAAATGCCAGTCTTGGTAGCAGTTGTATTGGTTATTGTAAACATCCTGTTGTAGGGTTTTAGAACCGCTACATGCCGTGAGTAAAACTGGCACTACAACAAGAGTTAATTTTTTGGTACGCATGGATGAGCAACCTTCAGATTCTTTTATTTTTACAGGTAAAACCAAGGGTTTTAAGCCCGCTTATCATAGGGAGCTGTTTGCATAAAGTACAGTGCATTTGCACCGAAAATCATAGGATTAAGTCTTGTGCATACTAAAATTTGGTCATAAAAAAAGCCTTCCCAGAGGAAGGCTTTTTAAAACATTAGAGAGTGGTTTGATGATGTTTCTTACTGTATCGAATCGACAAGATTGCAGTGATGGTCAGCACCAACACAATAAAGCCCAGTGAAATCCAAATTGGCATGTGGAACACATCGAGCATGAGCATCTTAAAGCCGATGAATACCAAGATAATACCTAAACCATACGGGAGATAATGCATCTTGGTTGCTGCACCAGACAACAAGAAGAACATCGCACGTAGACCCAAAATTGCCATTAAGTTTGCAGTCAACACAATAAACGGATCAGAAGTCACCGCGAAAATTGCAGGAATGGAGTCCACCGCGAAAATCACATCCGACGCTTCAACTAGAATCAACACCAAGAACAGCGGCGTTGCCCATAACATCCCGTTTTGACGGACAAAGAACTTATTGCCATGCAGTTGCGGGGTAATCCGCATATGTTTACGCAACCATTTTAAGATCGCCATATCTTCGATATTGGTTTCTTCTTCGTTTTGTCCTTTGAAGAATTTGAAGCCCGTATACACCAAGAACGCACCGAAGATATACAGAATCCATGAGAACTCTTGTACGAACCACGCGCCAATAAAAATAAAGATGGTACGTAGAATAATCGCACCCAAGACACCGTAAAGCAGTAATTGGCGTTGTAATGCAGGTGGGATGGCAAAAGCAGCAAAGATCATCAGCCACACAAAGACGTTGTCAACGGCTAAAGATTTTTCAAGTAAATAACCTGCAAAATACTCCATGACCTTTGTATTGGCCACAGTAACACCTGCAGTTTGTTGTAAATACATCCAGAGACCTGCACCAAAGAGTGATGCGACGGAAACCCACGCAATACTCCATAACGCGGCGGTTTTGATTTTAACTTCTTGACCTTCTTTTTGTTTAAAGCCTAAAAAGTCGATCAGTAGCATCACGGTAACAATGCCGAAAAAAGCAAGGTATAGCCATAAATTGCCGATAGATTCCATGAAATCCTCCACATCCAGCAATCGGCCACAAAAAAACCTTGACCTGCTGCCAGATGAAATAAAACATCTGTGACAACATGATCAAGGTCTTGCCTACATTTTAGCGTATGTATTTTGTGCGCTAAAATGCTCAGATACCGACTTTTTGCAAAGTGTAATGACGATAATCTGACACGTGAAAGTGATGCATGGCATTGATTTTTCACGTTTGGAGGAGGCTACTCCCCTTGTTCAATATAAATTTGGTTTTGGATTTGATCCAAAAGTGAGCTAAGCATCGCATATTTTTATGGTTTGAGCAAATATTAAAGAAAATTGTAGCTGAAATATAAATGAGACAAAATTTTGCTTCAATTTATGGCAAGCTAAAAAAAACAGTAAACAAAAGAGGAATAATAATGAAAATTCAACATCAAGAAACAGGTAGTAAAGGCGAAGTTTTTGTCGAACAAGAAAACGAGCGTGTGGCGGAAATGACCTATAGTTGGGCTGGGGACGATAAATTTATTATTGATCACACTTGGGTCAGTGAGTTGCTGCGTGGGCAACATGTGGGGCGTCAGTTATTGGATGTTTTGGTTAATTTTGCCCGTGATAAGGGCGTGAAAATTTTACCCTTGTGTCCCTTTTCCAAATCGGTATTCGACAAAGATCCATCTATTCATGATGTTTTATTCCGCTAAGATAGAGAACGATAAATCAATCCATTCAATGAGTGTGCTATGCAATTTCAACATGTAGATCGTGATCAAAAAGGTGAGTTTTTCTTAAATAATGCAGAAGGTCAGCGCATTGCTGAAATTAGTTATATTTGGCGGGATGACACAACCATTGATGCCAACCATACTTGGGTCGATGATTCACTGCGAGGTCAAGGTGTGGCGCGTTTGCTGTTGGATACTCTGGTTGATTTTTCACGTGAGAAAAACCTGAAAATTATCCCGACCTGTTCTTATGTCGATGTGATGTTTCGCCGTGAGAAAAGTTTTGAGGATGTTGCAGCTTAATTGTTTGCCATTCATCGCAATTCTAAAGGTTAAGCCAAAATAAGATTGATATAGCTGCCATTACAGTTCTATTTTGTGTTTTGCAGCGCTGAATGATGGTGAAAAAGTATATGAATACGCTTTTATCTATTGCCCTATTCTGTTCAGTTTCCCCTTTATTGCATGCTGAAGATTGTGTAAAACTTGAGGAAAAGGCAGAACAAAAAGAAGTTCAGATTATTCCACGTTGGGGCATGAAAGTGATTGCGCCAACCAGAGTGTATTTTCATTCAGCACCGAGTAATACTTGTAAAATCAAAGATCTGTTTATGATTAAAAATGACTATATCACTGCTTATAGCACCTATGGTGATGGCCAAGAACAGTGGGTTTCGGTCATGTATTTCAGCAAGCGTTTGGGAGACACGGTTCAAGGTTGGTCAAAACTAAAAGACTTTGAATATACGGGTACGATGTCTGGTTTTTAATTAGATAAGCTTGTAAAAAAACCCGCCATATGCGGGTTTTTTCTTCTAATGGTACAACTTATTCTGCGTTCAAGGCACTGATCAATTTTTGGTGTAAGCCACCAAAGCCACCATTGGACATGATCACGACTGCATCGCCCTCGCCTGCACCACTGACGATGGTATGGATAATGTCATCTAATGTACGTGCGACCACGGCCTTGTTGGGCGCAGCCGCAATGACAGGTTGCAAGTCCCAGTCTAAACCTTCTGGTTGATACCAAATCACTTCATCGGCCAAACGTGCAGAGTGTGCGAGTCCATCTTTATGGCTTCCCATGCGCATGGTATTTGAACGAGGTTCAATAATTGCCCATAACTTACGCTCGCCTAAACGCTTACGTGCGCCTTCTAGCGTCGTATCAATTGCGGTTGGGTGATGGGCAAAGTCATCATACACTTCAATGCCACGTACTGTGCCTAAAAGCTCCATACGGCGCTTCACGCCGCCAAAGTTAGACAGTGCTTCGCACGCTGTTTCAATGCTCACGCCGACGTGTTCAGCCGCAGCGATAGTCGCCAAAGCATTGGCTACGCTGTGCTGCCCTGTCATGTTCCATTGCACCGTGCCTTTCACCACGCCGTGTTGGAGGACTTTAAAGTGTGAACCATCAGCACTGAGTTGTTCGGCATACAATTCAGACTTGTCTTGGGCCTCTAAAGAGGTACGAACCACAGGTGTCCAACAGCCCTGCTCTAAAACTTCATCAATATTGCTTTCAGTAATTGGCGCAATGATACGACCCTCACTTGGAATGGTACGAACCAAGTGATGGAATTGTTTTTGAATCGCTGCTAGATCATCAAAAATATCGGCATGGTCAAATTCAAGGTTATTTAAAATGGCTGTTTTTGGGTGGTAATGCACGAACTTCGAACGTTTGTCGAAAAAGGCAGAATCATATTCATCGGCTTCGACACAGAAGTATTTGCCACCACCTAAACGCGCACTTTCAGAGAAACCTAAAGGTACACCGCCTATCAGGAAACCTGGCTCTAAACCCGCCTGATCCAATACCCAAGCCAACATGGTGGTGGTGGTGGTTTTACCATGGGTTCCTGCTACGCCAAGTACGTGTTTGCCTTGGAGCACATGATCAGCCAAAAATTGTGGGCCTGAAATATATGGCAAGCCTTCGTTGAGCATGTATTCAACGGCATCAATCCCGCGTTTCATCGCGTTGCCGACGATGACTAAATCAGGATGTGGTTGTAAATGACTGCGGTCATAACCTTGCATTAAGGTAATGCCTGCATTTTCGAGCTGGGTGGACATGGGAGGATAAACGTTTAGATCCGAACCCGTCACTGTGTGGCCAAGATCACGTGCTAAAAGCGCTAAAGACCCCATAAAGGTGCCACAAATACCCAAAATATGCAGATGCATTCCGCCTCACTCCACTGCTTTTATAGACACATCACGTATTATTGGTGCTGTTGTCGTGATTAATTCGATGTGAAAGCAACCATAGCAAGGCGCTTAGCGAAAAGATAGTGATTCTTGTATCTAATCGTTTAATTATTCTGCGGCTTGAACAACGCTTTTATTCTGTAAAAAAGTCGGCTGAAAAGTGCAATATTTGCTGAATTTTCTAGCAAAAAACGTAGAATAAAATGCTCCTAAATTTGGCGATCTTGCTTCATGTCCCTGCCCTTTATTTTATTGATTATTGCCAACTGTTTTATGACACTTGCATGGTATGGACACTTAAAATTTTTGCCGGGTGTACCGCTTTGGCAAGCCATTTTATTTAGCTGGTTCATTGCATTGGTGGAATACAGTTTTATGATTCCTGCGACCCGTATGTTGTCACAGCAAGGCTGGTCAATGGGCGAAATGAAAATCACTCAAGAAGTGGTGACGCTCTTGGTTTTTGTACCGTTTATGATTTTCTTATTTAAACAGCCTTTTAAGCTCGATTATTTATGGGCAGGACTGTGTTTATTTGGTTGTGTGTATTTTGTCTTTCGCAGCCAATAAATCAAAAAGTGAGGCTACAGTCCTCTTTTTATTTAAGTTTTATGCTACGCCATAAAAAAACAAGAAAAATCTGCATTTAGTTGTACGGTTAAATTTTGGAGAGCTGAAAAATCAGTCTATAATACGGGGCTCTTATTAAAGCTTGGCGCTAGTCGAGATTTATCTCTCTTAACTATCTCTGGAAACATTGCAATGAATGCGGCCGCTTCACAAGACACTCCTCTCGTTGGAATTATCATGGGTTCTCAATCAGATTGGGCCACTCTCGAACACACTGCCAATATGCTTAAGCAACTTGGTGTCCCATTTGAAGCGGAAGTTGTGTCTGCGCACCGTACGCCAGATCGTCTTTTTGAATATGCTGAGCAAGCACGTGACCGTGGTATCCAAGTGATTATTGCGGGTGCAGGCGGTGCGGCGCATTTACCAGGAATGTGTGCGGCGAAAACTGATTTGCCTGTACTTGGTGTGCCAGTGAAGTCTTCGATTTTAAACGGTGTCGATTCACTGTTATCGATTGTGCAAATGCCTGCAGGTATTGCAGTGGGTACTTTGGCAATTGGTCCAGCAGGTGCAACCAATGCCGCGATTATGGCTGCACAAATTTTAGGTCTGACACGTCCTGAAATTGCAAAAAATGTAGCCGATTTCCGTGCTGCACAAACTGACAAAGTCGCAAGCAACAATATTCCAGGCCAAGCTTAATACGGGGCATTCCTCATGAATAAAACCATCGGTATTTTTGGTGGTGGGCAGCTGGGTCGCATGATGGCGCAAGCGGCTTTGCCACTGAATATTCAATGTACGTTCTTTGATGTGAGTACAGACTGCCCTTCAGCGGCTTTAGGAACGGTGATTTCAAGTAAAACTGAAAACGGTTTACAAGATTTTATTGCCAGTGCAGATGTCTTCAGCCTTGAGTTTGAAAATACGCCTTTGTCTGATGTTGATGTTTTGACCAAGCAAAAAGATATGCATCCGCCGCGTCAGGCTTTAGCCATTGCGCAGCATCGCTTGTCTGAAAAAGCGTTATTTGATGAGCTTGAGATTCCTGTTGCACCTTATAAAGCGGTAGATTCACTAGAAAGTTTAAGCGCTGCGGTTGCTGAGCTAGGCTTACCGATTGTACTGAAGACAGCCACAGGTGGCTATGATGGCAAAGGTCAGTTTGTATTGCGTTCTGAACAACAAATTGAACAAGCATGGGCTGAATTAGGCCCTGCTGGAAGTTTAATTGCAGAAAGCTTTGTGACCTTCTCGCGTGAAGTTTCGATCATTGCGGTACGTGGTCAAAATGGCGATGTGAAAACCTGGCCATTGGCTGAAAACCATCATCATCATGGTATTTTGTCGCATTCGATTGTCCCTGCACCGAATAGTGCGGACTTACAACCCGTTGCACAAGACTATATCACTCGCCTATTGAATCATTTGAATTATGTTGGCGTGTTGACCTTAGAACTGTTTGTCACAGACAAAGGTTTGTATGCCAATGAAATGGCGCCACGTGTGCATAATTCAGGACACTGGTCGATTGAAGGCGCAGTATGCTCTCAGTTTGAAAACCATATTCGTGCAGTTGCAGGCTTACCCTTGGGTTCAACTGAAGTCGTTCGCCCTACGGTCATGATCAATATTATTGGTCAGTATCCACAGTCTGAACAAGTCTTGGCCTTAGAAGGTGTACATCTACATCTTTATAATAAGGAAGAACGTGAAGGTCGTAAGATTGGTCACCTAACTTTAATGCCGAATGATACCGCTCAACTCACGATGCTATGTCGCCAGTTGGCTAAAATCTTACCAAATCCATTGGCACTGAGCGAAGATATGACCATCTAAAGCTTCAGTTGTTGTTAAAAAAAGCGATCACGATAGTGGTCGCTTTTTTATTTGGACTCATTCAGGCATGATTGCGCCTCTTTGAAAAAAGTGACCGTTAATCGGATCAAAATTAAAATAAATTGAGTGTTTTTTATCCGTTTTGATAAAATTAGCGCATAGAAAAATAAACTGAAAGCAAAATAAAGCGAGTTTTGTGCTGAGAAGCACGTTTAAAACAGCGTCTACGATTGAATGTGACACTGGTTTTCACCTAAAAGAAAGTGAAACAGTAGAGAGCTCTATCAACTTGGGTATGTGGATATCTTTTCAAGTATGTTTTGAATTTAAAAAATAGAAGTAAAATTTTGAATTTAAAAGTAGGTTTTAAATTTAAATCGAGTGTTTAAATTTAAAATGAATTTAAAAGTTTTGATGCTGTTTGAATTTAAATTCAAAACAATAAATTTAAAGTCTGTGAGATGAATTTAAAGTTTTGAATTTAAAAATATTGAGCTTGGGTTTCGAAGTTTAATTCTTTGTATATTGTTGATTATGAAGGTTAAATAAAAATGTGGATAAAATAAATTTAAAACAAGATGATTGAATTTAAAGTGCTTGCTGAACTAAAGGTTGTTTTTGAATTCAAAAGTTGAGATCTGTAGTGTTGTGGGTAAGTGGTTTTAAATTTAAAAGATCGTTTTGAATTTAAACCAGAATGAATATTCATTTACGTTTTGATTCAGAAAAGTGAAATCGAAAGTGTTAAGGTAAAAAGCATAATTTAGAGATAAAGAATCATTAGGAATTTTATGCACCGTTTTGCTTTTCTTTTAGGTTCATTTTTTTTAGCGGCGACTCAGGCGAATGCTGAGCTCATTATTAATGGTCAAAAAGTTACAGGCAGTTCAAATGTCGCAACTTCCGATTATAGTCCTCAGAATTCATTTCAAAGCTGTATTGCCAATTTAAAAAGCCAAGCGATGGCGAATGGTGTGTCTGCGTCCACTTATGATCGCTACACGCAAAATTTAGCGCCTGATTATTCTGTGATTGAAAAATTAAATTACCAACCTGAATTTTCCACGCCGATTTGGGATTATTTGTCAGGATTGGTGGATGATGAGCGTGTTGCAGTAGGTCAGCAAAAATTGGCGCAGCATCGTGAAGTGTTGAATCGTGTTGCGGCAGCATATGGTGTGCCTGCGGAGACCGTGGTTGCCGTGTGGGGCGTGGAAAGTAATTTTGGCGATATTTCAGGTAAATATCCATTATTACAAGCTTTAGGTACATTGAGCTGTGAAGGGCGCCGCCAAAGCTATTTCCGTGGAGAGTTTTTTGCCGCTATGCGTATTTTACAGCGAGGCGATTTAACTGAATCACAACTGAAAGGCTCGTGGGCAGGTGCGTTTGGCCATACCCAGTTTATGCCATCGACGTATGAGGAGCTGGCCGTTGATTTTGATGGTGATGGACGCCGTGATTTGGTGTCGAGTACTACAGATGCTTTGGCATCAACAGCCAATTTCCTCAAAAAACGCGGTTGGCAAACTGGGCAACCTTGGGGCTTTGAAGTGAAAAATCCGCAAGCGATCTCTCTGAGTGGTGAAAGTCGTCGCAATAAGAAGTCCTTATCTTACTGGATACAAAATGGCTTGGTACGTGCAGATGGCTCAGCGTTAATTCAAGGCAATTTATCTTCTAGCTCGCAAGCGGGGTTGATGGCACCTGCTGGTGAAAATGGTCCACTGTTTTTAGTGTTTAAAAACTTTGATGCAATCTATAGTTATAACGCAGCAGAAAGTTATGCATTAGCGATTGCGCATTTGTCAGACCGTTTACAAGGGCAAGGTGGGTTTAGTACAACTTGGCCAACCGATGATGCAGGCACTTCGCGTTCCGAACGTCGTGAAATTCAGCAGTTTTTACTGAATCGTGGCTATGATATTGGCGCAGTAGATGGTTTGATTGGTGATAAAACTCGTCAAGCCATACGACAGGAGCAAATCCGTTTAGGTTTAAGCCCGACGGGACGAGCGGGACAGCAAATATTAAAAGCCTTCCGGCAGGAAAATGCCAAGTTGATGATGCGTTAACATTAACAGCAAAAAAATTGCTGATATAGATAAAAAGCCAGTCGGTTATTCACCAGACTGGCTTTTTTGATTTGCACTGGTTGCGACTAAAAGGTCAGAAGCACTGTGATGTTTAAACTGCGGTAATTGTCCCGAGAATACGATCGCCCTGTGCACCTGTCACTGTCGGTAAGTTGCCACTGAGTTGCTGGATAAAACGCATAGCCAACCAAGCAAAGGCGGTTGCTTCCACCCACGTTGGGGCTAAGCCAATTGCGGAGGTGGTTTGTACAGACCAATTGTGCTTACGTAAGCGCCAACGTAATTGTTCTAAAAGGTGTGAATTATAGGCACCACCGCCACAGACGTAGACTTCACCCGTATCCATATCGGAGCGATAGATGGCTTTTTTAATGGCGCGCGTGGTGAGCTTCATTAAGGTGGCTTGAACATTTTCTGGACTATCTTCAAGCTCGTCATATTCAAGGTCATTGCGCCAGTCGGCAATTTGTTCATCTAACCATTCGAGGTTAAAGTCTTCACGGCCAGTGCTTTTCGGTGGTTCTTTAGAAAAATACTCATGAGATTGGAGCCGATCAAGCAAGCTACGAATTGGATGGCCATAAGCTGCCCAATTGCCATTTTCATCATAGGGCTGTCCAGTAAAGCGTTCACACCAAGCGTCCATTAAAATGTTGGCTGGGCCTGTATCAAAACCGTATACCTGATCAGGTTGGCCTGCGGGTAACATGCTGACATTGGCGATGCCGCCTAGGTTTAAGATGATGCGATGAATGCTTTCATGTTGGAACATATCTTGGTGAAATGCAGGAACCAGCGGGGCACCTTGGCCACCTGCGGCCATATCACGACGTCGAAAGTCTGAAATCACCGGAATTTGGGTGATTTCAGTGATGATGTTTGGGTCACCAATTTGCAGGGTAAAGCCGTGCTCTGGGCGATGGCGAATGGTTTGTCCATGTGAGCCAATCGCTTTGATTTGACTACGATCTAAATGACTTTGCTCAATCAGCTGATTGATGCCTTCGCCAATCATCTTTGCTAAAGCCACATCTGCCTTGCCCATACGGTCGATTTCGTTGTCACCGGGCAAAGTGAGTGCCATCAGTTCATCGCGTAAATCTGGGTCGAAAGAAAGAGTGAGGGTGGCGTGAAGCTGCAATGGATCAAAAGAAGCAGCAACAATATCAACACCATCCATGCTGGTGCCGGTCATTACCCCAATATAGATCGCTGTCATGATTATTCTAAAGCCTGCAATGTGCTGAAAAAGTGTTAGTATATCGCACAAATTGAATAACTGATGTGTTTGGGTTTTGTGATGTCAAATTTCCTGCCGGCTGAAGAACAACTTGCTCTCATTCAACGAGGCACGCATGAAATTATTTCTGAAGAAGATCTTCTGAAGAAATTAAAAGAAAATCGTCCTTTAAAAATTAAAGCGGGCTTTGACCCGACTGCGCCTGACTTGCACTTGGGGCATACGGTTTTAATTAATAAATTGAAAACTTTCCAAGACTTGGGTCATGACGTGACCTTCTTGATTGGGGATTATACCGCGATGATCGGTGACCCGACTGGAAAAAGTGCAACACGTCCACCATTGTCGCGTGAGCAAGTGCTTGAAAATGCAAAAACGTATCAAGAACAAGTGTTTAAAATTCTTGATCCGAATAAAACCAAAGTGCGCTTCAACTCTGAATGGTTTGCCGATAAAACGGCTGCTGACCTGATTCAATTGGCTTCACAGCAAACGGTTGCTCGTATGCTTGAGCGTGATGACTTCACCAAGCGTTATAACAACCATCAACCAATCGCAATTCATGAGTTTTTATATCCATTGGTTCAAGGCTATGACTCGATTGCCCTTGAGGCAGATGTTGAGTTAGGCGGTACGGACCAAACCTTTAACTTATTGATGGGGCGTACACTTCAAGGTCGTTATGATCAAGAAGCGCAAGTCTGCATTACAGTGCCAATCCTTGAAGGTTTAGACGGTGTGAACAAAATGTCTAAGTCTTTGGGTAATTATATTGGGGTATTTGATGCACCAGGGGCGATGTATCAGAAAGTCCTTTCGATGCCAGATGCATTAATTGAACGCTATTTCGATTTACTCAGCTTTAAATCCGTTGATGATATTAAAGTCCTGCTAAACGAAATTGCTGAAGGGCGTAATCCACAAGAAGTGAAGAAAATTCTAGCCCTTGAGTTGGTCGAGCGTTTCCATGGTGCAGAAGCAGCAGAAAATGCACATAAAGGTGCAGGCAACCTGATTACTGAGGGTGAGTTACCAGAAGGAACACCTGAAGTGACGATCTCACGCGCTGAATTTGGTGGCGAGTTGTTTATTGCAACGATTCTTCGCGTAGCGGGCTTAAACCCAAATGCAGCAGCAGCAAAAGATGCCGTGGGTCGTGGTGCGGTCAAAGTTGATTGGAACGTGGTCGATATGGGTTTCTCTGTTAAAGAAAATGTCACTTTAATTGTCCAGTCGGGTAAAAAAGCCATTGCCAAAGTCACTTTTACAGACTAAGTCAGTGCATATATATGCTTTAAGTTATTGATATAAAAGCAGGCTTCGGCCTGCTTTTTATTTTTTTAATCTTTATAAAAAAATCAAATAAGTAAATTCAAAAAAAACCTTATAAAAACAATGCTTAATTTTTTCCAAAAATATTGCAATTTAAAATGAGTGTGTATAAGATTTCAACGTCTAGTCGATGTTTTTAACATCGCTAGCAGGGTCAATAAGAATAACTCTCCACAGTTTTCAAGTCTCTTCCCCAAGGGACTTTTTTTAAGATAACTATAATAATGACATCTATGGATCAGATAACGATCTAACTCCGAGGAAGAGGTTTTGGGAGAGATCTCTTCCTTTTTTATTGGCAAAAATTTAGTTTTTTAAAATCAGCCTCTCACGGACAAATAACGAGCTTTCATAAAAGTTGGGTACAACAGACTCTTAAATAAAGCTGGTCATCACCTTCAAAGGTATATAACACTGCGTTTTCTATTTATATTCAGATGCTTCTTATCATCCAGCTTTATCGTGGCTGTTATTTCAGCTCTGTCTTGAATTATTTTGATTGAGATGTGGATAGAAGAGGGTTTTGCTATTTATGCGAATGAAATAAAAACAGACTAAGCACTCCATTCTTGTTAAATAATTAGGTGCCTTTATAGCGATGTGGCAGTTTTTTAGCTTAGGTATGTATCAAATATAAAAGAACTACGTCTTTAGAAAGATGATTTATCAAAAATACAGAGATGAACGGAATACAGAGTGATTTTAAGCCTGAAAACAACGTTGCTAGAAGATTGGTAAGACTCTGCTGAAAGAAAAAATAAATGCTAAGGCGTAAATTTCAAGCTTAAAAGACTTTTAAAGATTGGAAATGAAATGCTCATGTTGAAAGAAATAAGAGAAAAAATGATAAATATGATCAAAAAATAGATGAAAAATACGATTTTTCTTAAGTTTTGTAGAAAAAACCAACACCAGTTTCAAATAAGTGAATTTGGGGGTTGCAAAGCTTTAGAAATCCTCTAGAATGCACCCCATACCGACGAGATAGACGGAAACGAACGAAGCACGAAGTGCTGAGTTGTTAAGTATATTGAGTCCAGCTTCTAGCACTGACGAGGTGTTAGAAAGATCATTAAGAGATTATGAAGAACAACTTGTGTGGATTTTTACTGATTGATCGATCGAAAATATTTCATTGATTGAATGGTAAGAATTACTCGAAGTTTATTTGAGAAATATTTGTCAGAAAATTGATGAGCCAAGATTTGTAGCCATAAGCTACTAATGATTTTAACTGAAGAGTTTGATCATGGCTCAGATTGAACGCTGGCGGCAGGC
>NZ_JACBEZ010000026.1:0-53666 GCF_013391465.1 Acinetobacter sp. SwsAc2
CTCGATTTATTAATGCACTGTTATAAGAAGACCAATTGGTTGTACGATAGATTTTAGGTGTGGGCTTATTCATTTGAGAATTATATTGTGGAATAAGCCTTTAGAGATAGGTTTGTGCAACAAAGCCCACCAGTACTGAAAGCAGCAACGACAGAAGCTTTAGGTAAAGGTTTACCTTTAGTTGATTATTCTGAAGATCAAATGGCAGTCGAAATTGGATTAGGCAAACAATTGTCGCCAAATTTAGCAATTGCAGTCTCTGGTTTATGGGACTCAGGTGCAGGTGACCCCGCACCAACTTTAGGTCCTGTGAAGGGTTATTGGGGTGCTGGTTTGGCTGCTAAATACAATATTAGTCAAAAAATGGCTTTCAGCGTAGGTGGTCGCTATATGTGGTTTGGTGATGCGGAAGGTGAAACTTCGGATCGTCGTATTGTTGGCGAGTTTGAGGACAATACAGGCTATATCGTGGGGATGAAACTCTCTTATAAATCTAAATAATTATCTCGCTTATTACTTGCTTGAGGTTTTGCCTTCTCTCTGAAATGTTGGGAGAAGGTTTTTTTATAACAGTATTAAATTATTTGTCTAGTTGTTTGTACTATCATAGCGTTTACGGAGTTGACTTTATATTTTTCAGTATTTTGAACGAAGTAAATCTATATTAAACAATTCTTTAAAGTATTCGGTTTTTTACCATGAAGATGAAACATCGTGACTGTTTATTCAGATGTATTGCAGAGCAACATAGTGTTGAGCTTGTGCAACGGTTATCATAGAGTCAACAAAGCGTTGGAAGACATTATGAAAATCGTGGCAGATGAAAATCTCGCATTTACCGATTATTTTTTTGCCGAATTTGGTGAAGTTGAGCACAAAGCAGGGCGTACTTTAACGCATGCCGATGTTGTAGATGCCAAAGCACTGTTGGTGCGTTCCGTAACTCAAGTCAATCCAGCATTAATCAATAACACCACACTTCAATATGTGGGTAGTGCAACGATTGGTACAGACCACTTAGATATTAACGCTATTGAAAAGCAGAATATTCAATGGGCGAATGCTGCAGGTTGTAATGCACAGGCGGTGGCTGAATATGTGATTACGGCTTTGCTCCATCTCAAGCCAGCATTGCTGAATGCTGAAGAAAGTTTTACTTTAGGGATCATTGGTCTAGGAAATGTCGGTTCTCGCTTAGCTTATATGGCCAAACTATTGGGCTGGAATGTGATCGGTCATGATCCTTTTGTACAGCAAGATACGATTCAGCAGGTCAATTTAAATACCCTATTAAGCACTGCCGATGCAATTTCATTGCATGTACCTTTAACCAAAACAGGACCACATCCAACCTATCATTTATTCAACGCCGAAGCTTTCGCTGCGATGAAAGCGACAGCAATATTGATTAATTCTGCACGTGGGCCTGTGATTGAAGAGCAAGCTTTATTGGCCGACATCGAAAAAACGCAGCGCAAAGTGGTACTAGATGTCTTTGAGCATGAGCCTGTGATTTCTGAACAAGTGTTGAATGCTGTGAGTCTGGTGACACCACATATCGCAGGTTATAGCTTAGAAGGCAAAGCGCGTGGTACACAAATGATCTATGAGGCTTTCTGTAAAACTTTCCAATTTGAAGCAGATAAAAGCTTCGAGTCGCAGTTGCCTGTATGTGCTCAATATTTTGAAGGGCAAGATTTGAAATCTGCACTTCAACAGCATTTAAGGGAAATCTACCCGATTGCACGAGATGACCAAGCCTTACGTGCTTGCTTAAAAGAGGGAATGATTGACCAAAAAGCCTTTGATCATTTAAGAAAGACCTATCCATTACGCCGTGAATGGGCTGCACATGGAGGGCCGAAGGCATGAGTCAGGACGTGATCCATTATCAGCCAACCTGTGACTTAAAAGCCATGCGAGCGCGTGCGCAAATGTATAGCCAAATTCGTCAGTTTTTTGCTGAACGTGAAGTGCTTGAGGTTGAAACCCCGGTTTTATCTCAAGCTGGTGTGACCGATGTGCATTTGGCTTCGGTTCAAGCGCAGCGCCATGTACAAGGCAAACAACAAACGCATTATTTGCAGACCTCACCTGAGTTTGCCATGAAGCGTTTATTGGCCAGTGGTAGTGGGCCGATTTATCAAATCTGTAAAGTTTTCCGTGATGATGAACATGGTCGTAAACACAATAGTGAATTTACCATGCTGGAATGGTATAGACCGAATTTCAGTTTGAAGGATTTGATGTTTGAAGTGACAGATTTATTGAATGTCACATTAAAGCAGCGTTTTGGTGAGGTTCGCCCTACCATTTTGAGCTATAAGCATGCGTTTATGGATCGTTTGGATTTGAACCCACTGCAAGCCAGTTTGAAAGAGTTAAAAGACTGTTGTAATCGCGTAGGTTTAAATTTGGACTTGGGCGATGACCGACTTGGCTATATCGATTTGCTCTTTTCACATTTTGTAGAACCAAGTCTAGGTTTTGATACGCCCGTATTTCTAACCGATTTTCCACCAGAGCTAGCCTCGCTTGCCAAAACTAAAACGGATGAAGACGGTGAATTGGTTGCAGCACGTTTTGAGCTGTATATTGAAGGTTTGGAACTCGCCAATGCTTATGATGAGTTGATCGACGCAGAGGTGTTGCGTTCGCGTTTTGAAGCCGATAATGCTGAACGTGAAAAATTAGGCTTACATGTGATGCCAATTGATGAGTTTTTATTGACTGCTTTGCCTCAAATGACCGCATGTGCAGGTATTGCTTTAGGTGTGGATCGTTTGTTAATGATTGCAACAGAACACATGCAGTTGGAAAAGGTGATTACCTTTCCCGCATCCATTTCTTAAGTGAAATTAAATAAAGCGCCGATTGTGGCGCTTTATTTGAGTCGATCAAGGTTTAACTGTATTGAGCCTTCAGTTCTCCAATTGCGTGTATTCGACGTTCAATCAGCATTTCACCGATATCCGGGCCTTTAATATCCGCAGGTAGGTCTTGTGCTTTGATATTTCGCACAACATCCATCACCTTTAAAATATATGCCGACTGTGGGTATTCACGATCTTCAAGCCCTAAACGACCACGTGAGTCACATTCACAGGCCTGCACAAAGGCTTCAACCCGTTCTGGACGACGTAGTACATCTAAGCGTTGCAGTAAGCGCCATAAAGTGCCTGGTTTTAAGGTTAGAGCTTGATGACATTTCAAATGTTCTTTACAGACCGTAATTGCGAGCTGTTTCATCTGCGTTGGAACTTTTAGACGTTCACACACTTCTGTCACAGGTTTGACCCCACGTTCTTCATGCATGATATGACGCGGTAGCTCGTCCACAGGTGTCAAAGCTTTGCCTAAGTCATGCACTAAAACAGCAAAACGAACATCCAATGCGTAGTTGGCACGACATGCTTGCTGCAATGACATCATGGTATGAATACCGCAGTCAATTTCAGGGTGATACTCAGGGCGCTGTGGAATACCGTAAAGTGCCGCGATTTCTGGAAAAAGTACTTTTAAAGCACCACAGCGACGTAGCACTTCAAAGTATTCATCGGCATGATCTTCCATCAGAGCACGAGAGGTTTCTTTCCAAATGCGTTCAGGAGTTAGTGCCTCCAGTTCACCCGAGTCTGCGAGTTGCTGCATCAGTGCCAACGTTTCTTCGGCTACCGTAAATCCTAGGGTTTTATAACGTGCAGCAAATCGTGCAACACGGAGGACGCGTAGAGGGTCTTCTACGAAAGCATCAGAAACATGCCTTAAAACACGCAGCTCTAAGTCGCGCTGGCCACCATAGGGGTCATACAGTGTGCCTTCATCATCCATGGCGATGGCATTGATGGTGAGGTCGCGTCGAATTAAATCTTGTTCTAGGGTAACGGTACTGTCGGTATAAAACTCAAAGCCATGATAACCATGCCCTGACTTACGTTCGGTGCGTGCCAGCGCATATTCATCTTTGGTTTCAGGATGTAAAAAAACAGGAAAATCTTTACCTACAGGTTGGAAACCTTGGGCAAGCAGTTGTTCAGGCATTGCACCGACAACTACATAATCTTTTTCGTGATAGGGGTGACCCAGAAGCTGATCTCGGACCGCACCGCCTACTAAATAAACTTGCATGAAAAAACCTCTACTCTTACAGCCATCATGCTACAGAATAGAGGTTTTCTCAAGTCACAAGATGCGAGTACAACGACAAACAATTATTCGCCGTTTTTCTCCGCTTCTTGAATTTCAGCTACAGTTAGTGCAGTCATATTCACTAAACGACGTGTTGTGGTTGTCGGTGTCAAAATATGAACTGGCTTTGCTGCACCCAGTAGGATAGGGCCAATGGTGACATTATTACCTGACGTTGATTTCAACAGGTTAAATGAAATGTTGGCTGCATCCAAGTTCGGCATGATCAATAGGTTCGCAGAACCTTTGAAGCGTGAGTTTGAGTATGCAAAGCTACGAATGTTTTCATCCAATGCTGCATCCGCATGCATTTCACCTTCAACTTCAAGTTCTGGCGCGATTTGCGACAAAATCTCAAACACTTTACGCATTTTTTGTGCGCTTGGGTCGGTCTGGTCTGAACCGAAGCTTGAGTGAGATAGTAGCGCAACACGTGGTGTCATACCAAAACGACGCACTTCTTCAGCGGCTAAAATAGTCATTTCAGCCAGTTGTTCAGCCGTTGGATTACGGTTGATGTAAGTGTCAGCAATAAACAGGTTGCGGTCTTCAAGCATTAAAGCATTCAATGTAAAGAAAGAGTTGTGACCTTCTTTTTTACCAATGATGTTTTTAACGAAGTCTAAGTGGATATCGTAGCTTGAATACGTACCACATAGCATCCCGTCTGCTTTACCATGTTTCACTAACATCGACGCGATCAAGGTCGAACGACGACGTGCTTCACGTTGTGCATATTCAGGTGTTACACCTTTACGCTGCATAAGCGTGTAGTAGTCATCTGCAAACAATTCGTAGTCAGGATTTTTTTCTTGATCGACAATCGTGATGTTCACACCATGTTCAAGACGTAAGCCTAACTTTTTAATGTTCGCTTCAATAACCGCAGTTCGACCGACTAAAATTGGTTTTGCAAGATCTTCATCGACCGCAATTTGTACTGCACGAAGTACGCGTAGGTCTTCACCTTCAGCATAGGCAATACGTTTTGGGTCGGATTTTGCTTGAGCAAAAATAGGCTTCATCATAAATGCAGAGTTGTAGACAAACTCAGACAGACGCTGACGATAAGCAGAGAAGTCTTGAATTGGTCGATCAGCTACACCAGAGTCCATTGCTGCTTGTGCGACAGCAGGTGCAATTTCTAAAATCAGACGTTGATCGAGTGGACGTGGAATAAGGTAGTCACGACCAAAAGATGCTGATTTTTCACCATAAGATGCTGCATCTGCTTCAATGTGTGCCATACGCGCAATTGCATAGACACATGCGATTTTCATCTCTTCATTGATCGTTGTTGCACCTACATCAAGAGCACCACGGAAAATGTAAGGGAAGCAAAGTGCGTTGTTCACTTGGTTTGGATAGTCTGAACGACCTGTCGCCATGATCACGTCATCACGAACTTCATGTGCATGTTCAGGAAGAATTTCAGGATCTGGGTTAGCAAGTGCGAAGATAATCGGATCTTTCGCCATGACCTTAACCATTTCTTTGGTTAAGATACCCGCAGCAGATAAACCAAGGAACATGTCTGCGCCTGCAATCACGTCAGCCAGTTGAGTGCCTTCGATATCTTGCACATAACGTTTTTTAGACTCATCTAAGCCTTCACGTTTCGTGGTGAGCAGACCGCGAGAGTCAGCCACAACGATATTTTCTTTCTTCGCACCAATTGCACAAAGAAGATCTAAACAAGATAATGCTGCAGCACCTGCGCCTGAAGCAACAATCTTGATTTCATCAATTTTTTTGCCATTTAACTGCAAAGCGTTTAGCAAAGCAGAACCGACAATAATAGAAGTACCATGTTGGTCGTCGTGGAACACAGGAATGTTCATGCGTTCACGTAGTTTTTGCTCGATATAGAAACACTCTGGTGCCTTGATGTCCTCAAGGTTGATACCACCAAAAGTCGGTTCTAATGCAGCGACAATGTCCACGATTTTGTCAGGATCATTTTCTGCAATTTCGATGTCAAAAACGTCAACACCAGCGAATTTTTTAAACAGTACGCCTTTACCTTCCATAACAGGTTTAGACGCTAAAGGACCAATGTTACCAAGGCCAAGAACGGCTGTACCGTTACTGACCACAGCAACTAAGTTACCACGCGCTGTGTAAAGCGCCGCAGTAGACGGGTCGCGTTCAATCTCTAAACATGGTGCAGCAACACCTGGTGAATAAGCTAAAGCTAAGTCACGTTGGTTGACCAGCTGCTTGCTTGGTGTAACGCTGATTTTCCCTGGAGTTGGAAATTCGTGATAATACAAAGCTTGCTGTTTTAATGATTGATCGTCCATCTGAATCTCTTTGTAGCGTGGGTTAGCCAGCGGAGCTGGTGGTTTTTTAGTAGACAAGACCGAATATACCATTAGTTGCTGGTATATCCCAGTGATAGCTGGTGCTTTTTAAGGCAAACTTAGAGCTAAAACAGTCTGATTTATATTAAGTATGTATAAGAGGGCGTATCTAGATGATCTCTTAAGTATTGGGTAGCATCGAGCTGTGGAAGAGGTTTTGAAAATAAATAACCTTGCGCGATATCACATTCTAAGTTTTGCAGGTAACTCAGTTGTTGTTCGGTCTCAATTCCTTCCGCCACCACGGTCATACCCATGGCTTTCCCCATGGCAATCATGGCACTCACAATAGCTTCTTGTTTGCAGTGCCCAATTTTTGAAATGAAGCTTCGATCAATTTTTAAAGTATCGATTGGGAAGTCAGTGAGGTAAGACAGCGATGAATAACCTGTGCCAAAATCATCTAAAGAAATGTGAATGCCACGCGATTTGATGGTTTCAAGGAGGTTCTTCACCGCTTCTGAGTTTTCAACCAAAGTGGATTCTGTAATTTCTAATTCGAGACTACTACCACTGATTTTGTATCGATCAAGAGCCTCATCTAAGTCTTTTAAAAGCTGTCCACGTTGTAATTGTTGAGCAACCACATTGACCGAGACGCAGATATTATCAAAACCCAATTTATTCCATTCTTTGATTTGCTTTGCGGTTTGTAAAATTACAATGCGGCCAATGTCTGAAATTAAGCTGGTTTTTTCTGCCATCGGAATGAAGAGACCTGGCGGCACAATGCCTTTGCTTGGGTGGTTCCAACGTACCAACGCCTCAAAACCATAAATTTTCTGATCGTGAAAGTTGATTTTGGGTTGGTAGTAAACCACCAACTCATTGTTTTGTATCGCTAGTCTTAAATCGCGCTCTAAATAAATCCCTTCTTCTAATGCAACGGTATTACTCAGGCTGTAGAACTTGGTCGCATTTCCACCTAAACGTTTTGCTTCACTCAGTGCTTGTTCTGCACAGTTGTTTAAGTAGTCAAGTTGACGACCATGTTCAGGGTACTGCGAAATCCCCATTGAAAGCGTAATAATGTGCTCTTGACCAAAAATATCAAAAGGTAGACTAAAGGCTTTGTTAATGCGATCGATATGTTCCTGAACGGAGGGGCGAATATGAGAGACCTCATATACAATTGCAAAATCGTCACCATTTAAGTGAGCCACCATAAGGGCTTCAGCATTGGTTAAACGAAGGCGCTGGGCAACTTGGCGCAGCAGTTCATCGCCGCCATTATTGCTTAAGAATTCATTCAATGGACGGAAACGGTCAATATTGAGTCGAATAATCGCCAGTTGTTTAATGCTGTCTTGTTGAGAAACCAAATATTGATGAAGCTGATAGTTATAGTAAAAACGGTTGGGTAGGTCGGTCAGCGTATCGTAGTTTTCTAAATAGGATAAACGCTGTTCTTGCAGTTTGCGTTCGGTTAAATCGGACACGATACCAATATAATGTGTGACACGATCTTGCTCATCGGTAATAGCATTCAGATGCATCCAAATACACAGCTCTTTGCCTGATAGGAACTTTTCATTAAGTTCACCGTCGTATTCGCCTTTTTTTAGGAGCTGTCCAATGATTTGGTTATGTGTGCTGCGTTGATGCGACTTATAGTTCGCAACAATATCAAACAGATGTTTGCCATTAATTTGTGCAGCTTCAAAGCCAGCCAAACGTTCAAAGAACGGATTTACGTCGATATAACGCAGGTCTTCATCTAAGATGAAAATCCCTTGTTCAGCTTGTTCAAGTACGCTCGCTGCTAGTCGCAGACGTTCTTGGTTGCTTTTTTCATGTTGAATGTCACGTCGAATACCGACCATTTGTAACGGTTTTTGATTGATTGGATCGCGAGCAATGACACGCCCAGTGTCATGTACCCAGTACCATTTCCCGTTATTGTGTTGCACACGGTAAGTGGCTTCATAGCGGTCTGAATGACCCCGTAAATGACTTTTCATTGCAGATTTAAACGGGGCAATATCATTTGGATGAATTAGATACTGAAGCTGAAGTTGATGCTCTGTGGAATTTTTAAGTACTTTTTCTTGTTTGTGATTGGTCAGGGAAATGAGCCGATCTTTAATATTCCAATCCCAAGGACGAATACCTGAAATTTCATGGGCAAGCGATAGGTTTTCTTGCTTATTTTTTAAGTCTTTATTGATTTGATTTACATCAAAGGTTCGTTCACGTACTTTTTGCTCAAGCAATTGATTATTCAGTTGTAACTGTTGTTCAATTTCTTTGGATTTATTCACTTCGTTTTGTAGCTGTTTGCATAAATCATCGGTCCAAGAGACTTGTTTTTCAGCTTCTTTTTTGAGCTCTCGATTTTTAATTGAGAGACGAGATAAGTGCTGATTAATACGGTTGGTGGCATTGGCACAGAGCAAAATCACAATCAGAATAAAGTTCACAGCAAGGTGAAAAAGAGTGTGATTGGCATCGAAGTTGATAAATTGCGAGAGGACATAAGGGGTGATGGACGGAATAAAAACCAAACAAAAATAACTAATGCGCTGCGTTAAATAGGTAAGGCAAACGGTCTGTGTGACAATCACTAAAAGTGCAGACAAGAGTAGGGCATTTGTATAGTTAAAATTGCCAGATAGGCTGGGTAAATAGTAATAGATACAGACGACGCCTGCTGCAACCAAAAGACCAATACTTAAACAGATGCCTTGAATCCAGCGGTGTGCATGTTTGGCAGAGTGATTTTTCGGGTTGAAATACACGGTGTTCACGAGCCAAAAAATGCTGAGAATAAACTCAGAAACAAAAAACCACAGGTTAAAATAAAAAGAATCTTGAGAAAAATTATAGTGATATGCGCAGAAAATATAAAAATTTAGAATCAGTAAACTACTGATGAGGAAACGAAGATGGCTAATGGAATGCGATATTTGCGCAGTCTGCAAGTGCCGATCAAGATTTTCTGTAGAAATATCTGGCATGAATCGCGAAACCTTATTTTTTTTATGACCCAATGGCATTGTGTTGTGTCTTTTTTCAAATTTAAATACATTGTGTAAAACACAATCAATTTATATTTTGATATAAGTCAAGGGTAATATTGTTGTACATCATAATCAATATATTAACAGAACAAAAGGGTGACTCTGCTGTTTATGTGATTTAAATCACTAAATTGTAGTTGAGGATTGACAAAGCTACGACTGGTGCTGTCTCTGTACGCAATACACGCTCACCAATACACCAGTTAATAAAACCGTTCTCATTGGCTGTTGTAATTTCAGCCTCACTTAAACCACCTTCAGGCCCAATGAGTAGTGCAATGTTTGGTGTCGCATGTGCCAAAACATCGATTTTTTCTTTATTCGGGGCGAGTACAAGTCGAGTCGCAGGTAATTCGGATGCGAGCCATTTCTCTAAACTGAGTGGTGCAAGGATTTTTGGAACAATATTCATGCCGCATTGTTCACAAGCTGCGATGGCGATGCCTTGCCAGTGATCAATTTTCTTTTGATCGCGGTCATATTTCAAACGCATTTCACAGCGTTCAGACGTTAATAGTTGAATCTCCGAAACGCCTAATTCAACTGCCTTTTGAATGACATAGTCCATACGATCACCTTTACTCATGACTTGACCGAGTAAAGTTTTAAACGCAGGCGTACGATTGGTTGGGTTAAAAGCAGTGACCTGAACTAATGCTGACTTTTTAGCAACGTCACTTAAGGTCACTTCATATTCGCCGCCTTGTCCATTAAACAAAGTAGCCGTTTCACCGACTTGAGCACGCAAAACTTTTACCCAGTGGTGAAACACAGTTTCAGTCAGTTCGACAGTGTGATCAACATTGAGTTCTGCTTCCATAAAAAAACGAGGCATTCGGTTTTACTCTCAAATAGGGTGAATCTAGTTTAAATGCTTATGCTAAACCGAGGTCTAGTACAAGCTGACGGGTAGGATCAGTGGTGTTCATGGTGTAGAAGTGCAAACTCGGTGCGCCACCTGCAATCAGGCGTTCGCAAAGTTTCACAATCACTTCATGACCAAATGCTTTGATGCTGGCAGTGTCATCACCATAAGTTGCCAGTTGCTTACGAATCCAACGTGGAATCTCAGCGCCTGTACCATCTGCAAAGCGAATCAAGTTGCTGGCATTGGTAATTGGCATAATGCCTGGTGCTACAGGAATGTTCACGCCTTCTTTTTGAATGCGATCGACAAAGTAGAAGTAGGCATCTGGATTAAAGAAGAACTGAGTCAGTGCGGCATTCGCACCTGCATTGGCTTTGTCGCAAAAGCGTTGAATGTCTAGGTCAAAACTATCTGCTTGAGGGTGCATTTCTGGATAAGCGGCAACCTCAATTTTGAAATGATCGCCCGAATGTTCACGAATAAAGCGAACCAAATCCGTGGCATAAGGTAGTTCCCCTAGACCGACTTGACCTGAAGGTAAGTCACCACGCAGCGCCACAATACGGTCAATGCCTTGATCTTTATAAATGTCGAGTAATTCAGCAATACGTGCTTTGTCATCGCCAATACAAGATAAGTGCGGTGCAACAGGCGTACCTTTACCATTGAATTCAGCAATGGCAGCAAGGGTACGTTCACGGGTAGAACCACCAGCACCGTAAGTAATTGAGAAGAACTCTGGGTTTAATAACTGAAGTTCTTGGTGTACGACTTTAAGTTTTTCTGCACCAGCATCGGTTTTGGTTGGGAAAAACTCAAAAGAAATTGGAACTTTTTTGCTCATCATCAAATCCTTTTTTATAAATGCTATTTTTTGTGTTTGCTCTCATCCCATCCTTCTCCCAGAGGGAGAAGGGGATTCATTACATTGAATAGAGATAACAAGATTTCACTGCTAACATCATTCGGTAATGAAAGTCCCTCTCCTGAGCAGACTTTAAGCACTGCTTTAAAGTTCAGCGCAAGAGAGGTTTGCAACTTAGTATTTATAAGCGTCAGATTTGAACGGACCTTCAACAGCTACACCTAAGTAGTCTGCTTGTTCTTGAGTCAATTGAGTCAAGACACCACCAAAACCAGCAACCATTGCCGCAGCAACTTCTTCATCTAATTTCTTAGGAAGCAGTTCTACACGAATCGCTGCTTGTTTTTGATCTTCAGCGAGATCAGCAAATTTTTCAGCGAACAAGTGCATTTGACCTAGTACTTGGTTGGCAAAAGAACCATCCATAATACGTGATGGGTGACCCGTTGCATTACCTAGGTTAACTAAACGACCTTCAGAAAGAAGAATGAGGTAGTCGCTGTCATTTTCTGAACGATACACTTGGTGAACTTGTGGCTTCACTTCAACCCATTTGTAACCACGTAAGTAGTTGGTGTCGATTTCAGTGTCGAAGTGACCGATGTTACACACCACTGCACCTGCTTTTAATGAATCAAGCATTGCAGCGTCACATACGTGGTAGTTACCTGTTGTTGTTACGATTAGATCAGTATTTTGAAGAAGGTCAACATTGATGTCTTCTTTCTTGCCTGTTTGTACGCCATTTTTGTATGGAGATACAACTTCGTAACCGTCCATGCATGCTTGCATCGCACATATTGGGTCAACTTCAGTCACACGTACAATCATGCCTTCTTGACGAAGTGATTGTGCAGAACCTTTACCTACGTCACCGTAACCAATCACAAGTGCACGACGACCAGATAAAAGCATATCTGTACCGCGTTTGATGGCATCATTCAGTGAGTGGCGGCAACCATATTTGTTGTCATTTTTAGACTTAGTTACAGAGTCATTCACGTTGATTGCAGGAACTTTCAAAGTACCGTCACGAAGCATTTCATACAGACGTTGAACACCTGTCGTCGTTTCTTCAGTTACGCCGTGGATTTTTGCAATCACTTCAGGATATTTTTCATGAACAAGTAGGGTTAAATCACCGCCATCATCCAAAATCATGTTGGCATCCCAAGGGGTACCATTCACATTGATTTGTTGTTCTAAACACCACATGTATTCTTCTTCTGTTTCGCCTTTCCAAGCAAATACAGGAACACCAGAAGCTGCAATTGCAGCAGCAGCGTGGTCTTGAGTCGAGAAGATGTTGCATGAAGTCCAACGAACTTCTGCGCCTAATTCAACTAATGTTTCAATTAAAACAGCAGTTTGAATGGTCATGTGGATACAGCCAAGGATTTTCGCACCTGCAAGTGGTTTTGCAGCAGCATAACGCTTACGTAGGCCCATAAGTGCTGGCATTTCTGCTTCAGCAAGTTTGATTTCTTTACGGCCGTAATCAGCAAGTGAAATATCAGCAACTTTGTAATCTGTAAATGAAGCAGTAACCGCGTTCATTACGATCTCCTTAATTTAAAATAAAAATTGATCATTATGTTCGCGGATGCCGTTGTTGATTGGAACGAGTGTCTAACCGAATCGTCGAGCCTAGCGATTCCACATTTATGTACCTGTGAAAAAGTCGCAGCATCCCTCGACTAGCGAAGTATTGTACTTGGAAATTGATTCAGTTCCAACGATGTTTTGTTTATTATCAACACAATCATCTTTTTTGAATTGTGTTATGGCCTTGAATATCCCTGAATCCTTAATGAACCTTGAAGCTAATGGTGGTATTTATGCGGTATGGATGCTACTCCAGCATTTATATATCGATGCGGATATTGAACAGTTGATAGAGGTCTGCGGTTATGATGCAGAAAACGGAACGACAACCATTGGCTTGGCAGTCGGATTAAAGAAATTTGGCTTTGATGTTCAATTTTATACTGATGAAGACCCAGAGCTTCAAGCACAAGAAAAATTGAGTTATGCAGAAGCTGAGCAACTAAAGCTGCCAGTTTTAGCGGCCATCAATTACCAACAAATTCAACAGGCATTTGAGCAAAATAAATTTATCATTGTCTATTACGATACTTTAGAAGGCGTCGGAAACCATTCACTGGTTTATTCTATAGATGAGCAGGAAATCTGTTTCTTTGACAGTTTTGATGCGATGCCTGCATCTGTATTTGAGCAGCAACGTCAAGTCGAGGGCATCTGCCGACAAGTGATCGTGCTTGATCATTCAAACGCTCGCATGGAAACAGCACAATAAACATGAAAAGAAGATGTTAAATGAAAAAGATCCTCGGACTATGCGTGTTCATCTCTATGCAGATCAGCGCGAATGACAGCACGGGTTATGTGGCAACGGGCGGTGTGCAATATCTGAAAAATCCAAAAATCAGTATGCAAAGTGAAGATTTGTTTATCAGTAAAAACATCATTCGGGTGAATTACCAATTTAAAAATCTTACCGCTCAAGATATTACGGAAACTGTTTTATTTCCCTTGCCGCGTGTGGGCAGTTCGCGTGAAAGCGATTTTGCGCATACCGAACAATTGATTCAAAGCTTTAAAGTACAAGCCAATGCACAAAAGATTCAGCCAGAAACACATGTGCGTGCATTTTTACCTGCTTTAACAGCAACTGGAGACTTCAGTTCCAATGGTGACGTCGTCGATGTGACTGCAGGTTTGAAAAAATGTGGTTTTTCAGATCGAGATTTGATGCATCCGTGGTTATTGCAACAAGACTCTACGCTTAATCAGCGTTTGTATCGTTGTGAGGACAAAACGGTACAGCAGCTTTTAAAGCCCTATCAGGCGGATGATGAAATTTATTGGGAATCGCAAATTATTTATAGTTGGCAGTAGACGTTTAAGGCCAATGCGCTGACCTATGTACAACATGAGTACATGCCATTGGTCGGTGGTTCGGTCTCTTTATATCCTGAAGAGGATGAAAAAACCTATTGTATGGATCAAAACTTCAAAGCGGGTTTGAAAAAGGCCAAGTCGCAATATCCACCTTATCAAGCTTTGGGCTATATCTTAAAAACGGGTGCAAATTGGGCGAAACCTATTCAAAGTTTTAAACTGACCATTGAGCGTGACCCGAATGAGTTGGTTTCATTTTGTTGGAAGGGTCAGGTGAAAAAGATCAGTTCGACACAATTTCAAATGACAGAAAAGAATTTTGTGCCGAAGCAGGATTTAGATATTATTTTTGTGCATAAGTTTTAAGTAGTAAAAAGCCCATCAAAGGATGGGCTTTTGCTTATTCTTGCTCTGCGGCATCTGTCTTGTCGTGCCAGTATTTGGCTTTTGCTTCATCTGTATCGACACCTAGCGCATTTTCATAAATGAATGCCAAATCACGCATGGCTTGAGCCTCACCCAGTTCCGCTGCTTGTTGTACCAGTTCAATTGACTTAGCGACATCTTTTTCAACCACATCACCACGACGGTAAAAACCAGCTAACTCTAATATTGCAGTAGGGTGTTTCAGTTCAGCGGCTTGTTTTAACCAGTGATGTGCATGTCCAAAGTAGGTTTCAGCTTCGCTTGGATCTTCTTCTCGAAGTTCTTTGGCATAAAAAGCATAACCTTCACCCAGCCAATACATGGCTTCTACATGACCCAATGCTGCTGCTTTGAGCGCCCATTCTTCTGCAAGCGTAATGTCATCTTCATTTTCACTTTGCATATATAGTTCAGCGAGTTCAAATTGAGCGTCACTATTGCCTGTTGTTGCAAGGTTGACCAATTCAGCAGGAATTTTAGGAGATTTAGGCATACAAATAACCAAAGATTTAAACTGTGGATAGCCTAATGCTTTCAAGTGAAAAAGCCAATCCGAAGATTGGCTTTTAGGTTCAGATCAGGTGCAAAGTTAGGCTGAATATAAATAAGAGTAAAACTGAAACAGCGATATTCTTAATTTTTTGCTCAAAATAACTTAAGCAAAGTCCAACAAACAGTGCTGCGAAGCTAATCACGCCGATCCAATAACTGATTTCAGTGCTCCAATGTCCTTGCGTTAAGCAAATGAGCAAAGAAACAATTAACAGTAACCAACCCACAGTGGTTGCTAAGCGTGTTTGCTGAAGTGTCAGTTCTTTAGCAAAGATTTGCTTTTGGTGCTTAGACATACTGCTGGCAAGTGAAAAAAAACCTAAGGTCGCTAAAGTCCAAATGATCAGAAACCAAATCATGCTTCGGCCTCCTGAACAGCTACTTTCACTTTTTTGTTCGGCAAACCTTGATGTTTTTTAACTTTGTCATAAGCGAAATAGAAAATCACTGCCATTACCCACATGGCTAAATCAACCGATGCAATCATCCATTGGCCCTGCGCGATGCTGTTCCACAAAGCTTGACCGCCTGTCATCAAGTTGACCACTGGCAGCAGGACGAAAGCGAGTGTTGCCAATAAAAGTAAGTCTAACCATGCTTGGCGGTGGGTACGGAAAATGGCATAAATTAGCGTGAGTAACCATACGGTAAAGAAGCTACGAATTTCCCAGTTCAGGCGCATTTCTACATCTGCAGGAATGAAACGGTTGGCATAAAAATATGCCGCGCAGGCCAAAGGCAAACCAATAATGGCTGTAATATTTAAGACTTCAACCAGTCGGAAACCAAACGATTTATAGCCTTGTTTCTGCTGTTGGGGAGCACGTTTTAAACACCAAAGGATAAGACCCGTAGCCACCATGAGCGTACCTAAAATACCTGAGCAGAATAATAACCAACGCAGCGCTAAGTCGAGGCCACGCGCTTCGTGTAAGACGGTGACCACGTTATAGATGGCACTTGGAATCGATGGATTTTTGATTCGTATATTTTTATCCGTTTCGTCTTGACCCGTGACCCCATTGTAGTTGAGGGTTGCATACACATTGCGATGCGCGACACTTTCAGCACGTAAAGCACGCAATTCAATTTTGGCTTGGTCTGTATTGGGTGAAATAATGTTAATTGAAGCAATTGGATTGTCTTTCCACTGTTGTTGTACCGCTGCCATAATTGGGGCTAAGTCTGTCAGTGGAGCAGGGCGGAGTTCGGGTTTTGGATGTTCCTCACCACGACCTTCTGTATGTTCACCGCGTTGCTGTCCGCGTTCTCCACGAGCCGCTCTTTCGCCTTCGCGTGGCACATCTTCAGCCTTTTGGGGCTGCTCAATCATGCTGGCCTGTTGGTCACGTAAAAACTGTTGTCGATTTTCATACGCTTGGTTAATTCCCCAAGGCATGAACATAAACATGAGCAGTAGTAAGCCACTAAAGGTAATCATTAGATGAAAAGGCAGTGCAAAAACAGCGGTTGCATTGTGTGCATCCAGCCATGAGCGCTGACCTTTGCCTGAGCGAAAGGTAAAGAAATCTTTAAAGATTTTTTTATGGGCAATGATGCCGCTGACAATTGCGACCAACATGAACATGGTGGCAATCCCGACTAACCAACGCGTCCACAGGCGGGGTAAACCGTACAACTCAAAATGGAAACGATATAGGAATCCACCACCACGCGTATCCCGTGGTTCAATCACTTCACCAGTCGCACTGTCTAAGGTGATGCGTGTTCCACCACGACGTGCTTTCGGGTCTTCACCAACGGCACGAATAGTCACTTCAGTTGTGGTTTGGCGTGAGTTGGGTAGTTGAATATTCCAACTGCCTGCATCTGGGTGGTTTTTCTGTAAATAGTTGAGCGCGACCTGCATTTGTTGCACTTGAGACTGCGCAGGGATAGATTGATGTGTTTCGGGTTTCATCCAAGTAGAAATTTCATTTTGGAAAAAACTGAGGGTTCCAGTCACAAAAATTGCATACAGCAGCCACCCTAAAATGAGACTGGCCCATGTATGCAACCATGACATGGATTGGCGCGGTCCTTCCGCTTTTTGATCAACACGCATTGAAAAACTATCCTAAAAATTTGAGTAGGGCATACAGTGCAATACATGGCACAGCAATGCCGAGTGTTGCTTTTAAGGTTTTTTGAACCATAAAGACCCAAATAAAGGCAGCACAGTTAAGACAAAATGCAATGAGTGTGGCGCTCATGGCCGCATTCACAGGATTTGCAATAAAGACTTTAGCAATGGTTAATGCAGAGAGTGCAGCAAGGAGATAACCTCCGAGCAATGCAAGTGCAAATCGATACAACACCATCAGACGGTAGCTAAGTGGTGTGTCGACTTTCTTCTTTTTGGCAGGCTTCGGATGGACTTTTTCCGAATGAACCAAGGCATCAATTTGAGTGGTGCTATTCATGGAAGAGAGTTGGTGTATTAGTAAACAATATTGCAAATGATAACAATTATTATTTAAATAAAATAGATGGTAACTTTATTTATTTTTTCTGTAACGGTAAGTGAGTTTGGTGAACAGAAAAATTTGGATTGTAGTCGCTGCCTTTTTAAATAGATTTGATTCTTATTGTTATTTCTCTAAGGAATGGCTACACAGTGTTACCAAATCACGTTATACGCTGTTTTGATCTGCGTTAGTTTCATAGTCAATACTTGGGCGAATTTGGAGGAAAAGATGGCTGCTTTTATTAATGCCGAACAGGCAAAAATTATGTCCAACCAAGCGTATTTAGATATTGAAGTCTATAAATTACGTTTAGCTTCACTCATTGAGGAGAGTGCGAAACAGGGAAATACTGCGGTATTTACAGTTCTGCCAAAACATTTACCCCTAGAAGATATTCGTCATTTTTCAGCAGAACTGACCCAACTGGGATATCAAGTTCGTTTGGAAGTGGAAGAGTTCTATTATCGTTTAAACGTGTATTGGATTTAAAACTTCGCTTTGATGTCTGGTTTATATTGTGTGGATAAATAAAAGCCCGTAAACGGACTTTTATTTTTTAGGAGTTTCGAAAACCGATGAAAGGTTATAGTTGAATATCGGAAGCCTTAGTATTGTAAGGATTCTTTAAATCTAGTGTCTGTTCAAGCTCATGATCAAAAATATCGGTGAGCATACTATCGAAGCGTTGAGCATTGTAATGAATCAACTGATCTGCTTCTTCAGGGCTTATGAATCCTGTTTCAAGTGCATGTTGAATATGCGATTCAAAATCTAAGCCTTCAAATTGTCCTTTGGCTTCCGCTTTTTTAAACTTCGTCCATAGTGGATCAATTTTCAATGCAGCTTGGAAGGCATTTTCCATACGCCCAAAGACGTCATTGGGATCGGTATTGTAAAAAACATGCTGCTTCAGTTGTTCACGGAAAGGATTATTTTCCATGATCGCACGTCCTAATTGCGTTTTTAGCTGATCGCTTGGTTGCTGAGCAACACGACCAAAAGGGAAACAGATGAACTTGACTACACAAGCAGCGGCTCGCATAGGAAAGTTTGCGAATAGTCCATCAAATGCATCCTGAATTTGGACAAATGCTTTTTCTAAAGCCAGTTGAGCATGCTGTTGTTCAGCCTCACTACGTTGTCCTTTTTCATAAAACTTCAAAATAGCGGTTGCTATAAATAGATGGGCATGAATGTCAGCCAAACGTCCTGAAAGCATTTCTTTGCGTTTAATATCGCCTGCAAGTAAGCCTAAACACAGGTCTGCTGTTAAGGCAAAGTTTGAACTGAAACGGTTAATGGTTTTGTAAAAAGGGCGTGAGAAAGCATCTGTCTGTGCGGAAGCATCTGAAGGGCCACCGAATATGCCATAACTGAATGAACGGGCTGTTCGGTTAAAAGTATAAGCCAAATGTTTAAAAAGTAGCGTGTCGAAAGGCGCTAAAGCTGACTTTGTATCTTCTGCTTGAAGGAGTTGGAGTTCTTCATATAAATAAGGATGACAGCGCATTGAGCCTTGACCAAAGATCATTAAAGAACGGCTTAAAATATTGGCCCCTTCAACGGTAATTGAAATGGGGATGGCTTGATAATTCAATGCTAAAAAATTGCGCGGCCCCATTTGTACTGCCCGTCCGCCAACGACATCCATCCCATGATTGACAATTTTACGCATGGTTTCGGTGGCATAGTATTTGGCCATAGCTGTCATCACTGCGGGCTTGCCGCCTTCGTTTAAACCACAAGTGACCATATAGCGGAAAGCTTCGAGCATATATGTACCACTGGCAATATCACTGGTGGCTTCTTGCACGCCTTCAAAATGTCCTACAGAAATTTTAAATTGTTGGCGTACTTTGGCAAAAGCACCGACACTTAAATAAGCCATTTCAGCTGAAGCAGTGGAGAGCGCTGGCAGTGAAATCCCACGACCTACGGCTAAGCACTCCATCAGCATGCGCCAACCTTTACCTGCATTTTCCACCCCACCAATAATCCAATCGAGTGGGATAAAAACATCTTGTCCATCGACCGTGCCATTCATAAAGGGGGAACCAGGATTATGTCGCGCGCCGACTTGGACGCCGTCATGACTGGCCGGTAATAAGGCACAGGTGATGCCGTATTCAGTTTTGCTTGCATCGCCTAATAGTCCATCAGGGTCATAGAGTTTAAAAGCGAGACCAATCACAGTCGCAATAGGTGCCAGTGTAATCCAGCGTTTTGAAAAGTTCATACGTAAACCGAGTACTTCTTGGCCTTCAAACACACCATAGCAGACCACACCTGTATCAGGTATCGCACCAGCGTCTGAACCCGCCTCAGGACTGGTTAAACCAAAGCAGGGGATTTCTTCGCCTTTGGCTAGTCTTGGTAGGTAGCGTTGTTTTTGTTCCTCAGTTCCATAATGTAAAAGCAACTCACCTGGGCCTAGAGAGTTGGGCACCATACAACTGACGGCAGTGGTCAGTGAACGTGAAGAAATTTTGCTCATGATGCGGCTTTGGGCAAAGGAGCTAAAGGCACGACCTCCGTATTCTTTGGGAATAATTAAACCTAAAAAGCTTTGTTCTTTGATGTATTGCCATGCTTCAACAGGAAGATCTTTTAAGTGGTGATGAATTTCCCATTCATTGAGTAAACCACAAAGGTGTTCAACTTCATGATCTAAGAAGGATTGCTCTTCAGCAGACAGAGTTGGGTAGACATAACCATCAAATTTTTTCCAGTCAGGCGCACCCATAAATAATTCTTTTTCCCACCAACTGGTGCCTGCATCCAATGCTTCACGCTCGGTACTGCTCATACTCGGCATGGCTTTGGCTAAAGCTTTATAGGCAGGTTGAGTGATTAAAGACTTTCGTAATGGATCAATAACCACAATCAGGCTGAGAATAATTAAGGGCAGACCTAGAAGTAATGACCACGGACTGATAAAAATAGCAGCGAAGAGGGACGTAAAAATAATGATTGCAGTTGCCATTAAGCGACTGAGTTCAAAATAAAAAATAGCCCAGAGGATACAGATTAAAAACAGAATGGCGAAAATGAAACCCATTGAAACCTCCCGTTGTTTACACCGTGAGGTCAGTCATACGTTTTATAGAATTCCACGGAAAATAAGGCAAAAACGTAGACTAAAAAGGTGTAATAAAATGAATTTGATGTGATGTGTAGCATCACGATTATTTTAGACTTTGAATTAGATTAGGATGTTTATTGAACAATGACTGTGTTAGAAATGTATGAATACGTAATTGAAAAATATAAAGAACGAAGATCGTAATAAAAAAAGCCCTCATATGAGGGCTTTTAATTTTTGCGTTTTAACTGTTTAACGCCACAGTAAATTAAGCTTCAATCGTTTGAACAGCAATCTTTTTCGCAGGATCTGCTTTGCGACGTACTGCTGGTACAGGTTCACCATAGTATTGGCGGTCAGCGAAGTAGCTTGACCGAACCATCGGTGCTGCCCAAATATTTCTAAAACCCAACTTTTGACCGTGCGCAGTGTAGCGTTCAAATTCTTCTGGTGTAACGAAGCGGTCAATCGGCGCATGCTCTTTTGAAGGCTGTAAATACTGACCAATTGTTACATAGTCAACGCCGTGTGCATGCAAATCATCTAAAAGTGAAATGACTTCTTCTTCAGTTTCACCAATACCGACCATCAAACCACATTTGGTTGGAACGTCAGGGCAATATTCTTTAAACATTTTCAACAGATTTAAAGAGTGTTGGTAGTCTGAACCTGGACGCATCGCTTTGTATAAACGCGGCACAGTTTCAATGTTGTGGTTAAATACATCAGGTGGACACTCAGTCATAATGCGAAGCGCAATGTCCATACGACCACGGAAGTCAGGTACCAAAATCTCAAGTAAAGTATTCGGGCTTAATGCACGTGCTTCTTTAATACAGTCAACAAAGTGTTGTGCGCCACCGTCAAGTAAGTCATCACGGTCTACAGACGTAATCACGGCATATTTTAAACCTAAGTTTGAAATTGTTTCAGCCATGTGACGTGGTTCGTCTGCGTCAAGTGCATTTGGACGGCCATGTGCCACGTCGCAGAAAGGACAACGACGTGTACAAATGTCACCCATAATCATAAAGGTTGCAGTACCGCCACCAAAACATTCGGGGAGGTTTGGACACGCAGCTTCTTCACAAACGGTATGCAGTTTTTGTTCACGTAGGGTTGATTTAATGCGTTGCACTTCTTCGGGTGCTGCCATTTTCACGCGAATCCAATCCGGCTTGCGTGGCGTTTCAACCGTAGGAATAACTTTTACAGGTATACGCGCGACCTTTTCTGCGCCACGAAGTTTGATACCCTGCTCAGGTTTACGGTTTTCAGACATATTCAACTATTCCACTGTTTTTGACGGGGGAGATGCTAAAAATAGCAGTATTAGTATAGCGGAAATGCGAATTGATAGGGCGGAAATACTATTCATTTACTAAATGTGGTTATCACTTAATATATGTAAGCTAAATACAGCAAATTGCCTGCAATTACGTCATAATATGCCCAAGATAAGTAATAAGTTTTTGAAGAAGGAGCGTTGAATGCCACGTAAAAAAGAGGTCGTTGGTGGAACTTTCGTTAAATACGATGCGGTCGTTCTAGGTTCAGGCCCTGCGGGTGAAGGCGCGGCAATGAAACTTGCCAAATCTGGAAAGCGTGTTGCGATTGTAGATGTACGTGAGCAGCTCGGTGGTAACTGTACCCACGTGGGGACCATTCCAAGTAAAGCTTTACGTCAAACGGTATCGAGTATTATCCGTTATCGCCGTGACCCAATGTTTAAAAAAATGGGCGACTGGCGCCAGTTTACCATGAAGCAAGTGCTTCAAAATGCACATAAAGTGATTCAACAACAGGTTGATACACACTCACGTTTTTATGACCGCAATAAAATTGATATTTACCATGGTCGTGCTTACGTTCAAGACCAAAATACAGTTTTAGTATTTAGCCCTGAAGGTATTAAAGAAACGATCATGTGCAAACAAATCGTGATCGCAACGGGTAGCCGTCCATACCGTCCTGCGGCGCTTGATTTTAACCATCCACGTGTATTTGATTCGGACAAAATTTTAGACCTTGATTATTCGATTCAAAAAATCATCATTTATGGTGCAGGTGTAATTGGTTGCGAATATGCGTCTATTTTCATTGGACTAGATCATAAAGTTGACCTGATTAATACACAGCATAAATTGCTGAGTTATCTAGACGATGAAATTTCTGATGCTTTGTCTTATCACTTACGTCAACAAGGTGTCTTGATTCGCCATAATGAGCAGATTGATCATCTTGAAACCTATGATGATCACGTGGTGCTACATTTACAAAGCGGTAAGAAAATTAAAGCAGATGCTATTTTGTGGTGTAATGGTCGTTCTGGAAATACGGATGGCTTAGGCTTAGAAAATGTGGGTATTACACCAAACAGCCGTGGTCAAATTACAGTCAATGATCAATACCAAACCGAAGTGGAAAACATTTACGCTGCTGGTGATGTGATTGGTTGGCCTTCACTGGCTTCTGCTGCATATGACCAAGGTCGTTGTGCAGGTGCAAACATGAGCGGTGAAGTGGGTGTGGAACCTGTGGTTGATATTCCGACAGGAATTTATACCATTCCAGAAATTTCTTCGATTGGTAAAACTGAACAAGAGTTAACCGAAGAAAAAATTCCGTATGAAGTGGGTCAGGCTTCTTTCCGTCATTTGGCGCGTGCGCAAATTACAGGTGACACAGTGGGTGAATTGAAAATTTTATTCCACCGTGAAACTTTGGAAGTGCTGGGTGTTCATTGCTTCGGTAATAACGCATCGGAAATTATTCACATTGGTCAGGCGGTGATGAATAGTCCAAACAATACCATCAATTATTTCGTAGAAACGACGTTTAACTATCCGACGATGGCTGAAGCATATCGTGTAGCGACCTTAAATGGTATGAATCGTTTATTCTAATTTTTATAGTATTTTCAGAGGCCTGTAAGTTTAGACTTGCAGGTTTTTTTATACCTAAAATTGCTATTTTGTAAGTGTAGGCATATCTAAATGCCTAAAACTTTTTAACGATTTGTGCGGTGGTAGGTGAGTGTGACAAGTAAGGGGGGAGGGAGCAACTTTGCTTATGAGAGGCAAGTAATTTTGTGGGTGCCATGTTTCTTAGCGTAGAACATGGAAAGAATGATCCAGTGATACGGCGTAGCAGATATTTTTAGACATAAAAAAACCAACAAAGTTGGCTTTTTTGAATTAGGCTGCGACGTGAAATCAGTTACAGGATGAACTGATGTAAGAAGTAGGCAGAAATCATCATGCCTAACACAAAAAACATGCACGAATAAGCGTCAAGCTGATAACGCTTTTCTAATTGATGTTCAACATGCTGTATATTTTCTTCTTGCATAATTTTCATGGAAGTTTTTATTCCGATTTAATTATCGTTAAAATCCTATTGCATGTTTGTATTTTTAACATAAAAAATTGCTTAAATAAAGTACTAATTAAAAATAATCAGATCTCCACTATACATAATCACTTAAATATTCAAGTTTATGCTGAGTTAACCCAGAAGCCAGTAGCTACCAATAACTAACTATCTGAAAGTCATAGAACTTAAGATTTTATTATTCATCGTTAAAATAAGATAATTGAATTTAAAACTGTGGATAAAAGTTCTTTTAAATGAATTTAAAATGCCAAGAGATAATAAAATATGTGGATAAGTTTTATACAAATGAATTCAAATTAAAATAAATCGTACTGATATAAATAAAAAAGCCAACGCAACCTATACATCGATCTGGTATAGGCTGCGTTGGCTTATTTTTATAAATTATTGATTTAATGCATAAATATTGGCTTGAATCCAAATATTGCCGCGAATGTATTGTCCGATATTAAAGTTGGCGTACTCTGGATTTTTAGTGGCAATACGAATCAGTGTTGCAGCTTGGTTGTCTTCATGAATCAAGGCAACATCAAGCAGAGTGTAGTCTTGTTCCATAAATTGCATGTTGGTTTTGCCAACAATATTCCCTTGGAACCATGCTTCATCTTCCTGACCTATCTTTTCTCCATACAAATAAGCGACCATTTTTGAAAAATCGACAGTCACAGGTTCTTTGTCATCATCCGACTTTGGTTCCCATGCATCAATCTGTTCTTGCAAGTTTGCAGGAGCAATGCCATTGTTTGCTGCCAAAATATCGTTCAAGGCACGATGATGTTTAATCGATGCAGGGTCATCAACCACTAGTTGCTCGTGCTCTGCGACTGCTTCTAGTTCATATGCCCATGCATTGAGATGTGCAATATAGGTTTGGTCTTTTTGGTATTGAGCATGATTGACGCTATATAAGCTGTCATAAGCGTAGACGATGCTGTTATTGCCTAAGTTTAAACGTAAAACGGCTTGTGTGTTGGATTGACCGCGAATGATGCGTTCAACCACAGCAGACACTTTATAGGGGCTATTAAAACTTGGAAATGCAGTTTTAACGGCCTTGGGTTTATTGTCTTCAACCGCGATGACTTGAGTCAGTTGAACAGCCGCTTGACTTGGACCTTGAATGAGCCAACAACCCGTATCCATATCTTGTTCAGTCTGGCATAAACCCATCGGCATGATTGGTGCATTTAAAGCTAAACCTAACCATTTAGGGACATCTTGTGCAGGGTTATCTGTGAGTAAATTCCAATGCTCGACGTGGCTACCAAAGTTTTGGTCATCAATGGTGATTATTTCTGGACTATTTTGATTGTTCATATGCACGATTGAATGAGGTTATATATCCCTATTAAATCGAGGGTTATTTCTATATTTCAAGTCCTATATTTTATTTTTACTAGAAAATCATCAAAAAAGAGTAAAGCCTTACTTTATTTGATAGACAAAAGAACAAAGTATTTTCATCTGATACTTAAAAAGTATGAAGCGAGCTTTGTATAGGTGATTTTGAGCGGTTTTATCTATTATGCTCAAGCACTGAGTTTGTTAGACTAAGGCAGTTTCTTTTGTTTATGGATGTGCAGTGCTGCCATTTAAGCTCTGGGTCGATGCAGATGCATTGCCTAAAATTTTACGTGAAGTGATTTTACGTGCTTCAGATCGTTATCAACTTGAAGTGACCTTTGTGGCCAATCAAAATGTCGGGATTACGCCTTCCGTTCGTATTAATTCGATTCAAGTGATGAGTGGGGCGGATGCCGCGGATAAAGAAATCATCGAACGCATGAAAGAGAATGATATTGTGATGACACAAGACATTCCGCTGGCAGCACAGGTGATTGAAAAGGGTGGAATCGCAATTCACCCACGTGGTGAAATCTATACTACCGCTAATGTCAAAGCCCGCCTACATTTACGTGATTTTATGGATTCATTACGTGGAGCAGGTGTAAACACGGGTGGGCCACCACCTATTTCTGAGCGTGATAAACGCGAATTTTCTAGTTCTTTAGACCAAACCATTCAAAAGCAAAAACGCAAAACTGCCATTTAGCATCGAGCTGATTATGTCTTCTAAAGCCAATCTGATGGCAACCTATGGATTATTGGTTTTTATTTGGTCCACAACGCCTTTAGCGATTGTGTGGAGTGTGACCGATTTACATATGCTGTGGGCATTGGTATTACGTTTTTTCATTGCTTTGCCTTTGGCGATTTGTTTGTTATTGGTTTTAAAACGACAGTTCCCCACCGATAAAGTCGCTTGGCATAGTTATTTGGCTGGTTCTTTTAGCTTGATTGGTTCGCAGTTTTTTACCTATGTTGCCACCAATTATATTAGTTCAGGCATGATTGCATTGATGTTTGGCTTAGCACCGATTATGGCAGGGCTGATCGGACGTTTTTACTTTAAGAGCTATTTGAGTGCAATGCAGTGGTTTGGAATGTGTATTGCACTGCTAGGACTTGCGATAATTTGCCTTGCAGGTACAGCACAGCATGTCCATCCGTTTGGGATTGGACTGATGTTACTTAGTGTATTTTCTTATGCAGCCTCTATTTTCTGGGTGAAAAAAGTCAATGCGAATATTGAACCCGTTGCACAAGCGACAGGTTCAATTTTGGTGTCGACATTGGCGGCTATATGTATTGTGCCTTTTATTTGGCAGCATGCACCGCAGCAAATGCCCGATTTGAAAACTTGCTTGGCGCTGCTATATACGGTCGTCATGGCGTCATTGATTGCGATGTTCTGTTATTTTAAATTGGTACAGAAAATTCAACCTACGACTTTATCGCTGACTACCGTCATGACGCCGATGATTGCTCTATTTATAGGTGCGGTACTGAATCAGGAAAAACTTTCGATGATGGTGATGTTGGGTGCAGTGGTTTTACTGTCAGGTTTATTCGTTTACTTTTATAAAGATCTTCAGGCAAGTCGGAAACTTGCCCAAAAGTTAAAAAGCCAAAACTAGTCCAAGGTTCTAGCTTTAATGATCTTCGACCGTCAAAGAAATACAGTCGGCCAATTTGACACGATCTTGCGGGTGCAAGGTAATAAAGTATGCTCCCGTGCGGCACTTGCCATTTTCCTCTTCATTGCTGTACACCACTTGTGCAATCGCGGCAATATGGAAGAAGTTTTCAGGGTGGCTCAAGGTTAAGTGGATATAGGTACCATCTTGAATTTGTTTTTCGCTATAGAAACTCAAACCACTTTCAGAAAAATTCACATGTTCAGGCGTAGGTAACATGGTTTGTACAATTGTGTCGTACAAAGACCCCGTGATCAGGTTTAATTTCTGGTTAAATAGGGATAAGATTCGAGCAATTTGTTGATCTTTTTCAGATAATTGTTCTAATTCGTAGTTTAGTGCATGATCAAATTGATCTAATTCTGCGAGTAGTAGAAAATAGCGCGGTAAAACAAAATTAGGATCGTAAGGGTCATTCAGGGCAACATCATCAGAAATGATCTGATAGTTAATTCTCAAGGCCGCATCGATTCGTGACATCACACGACGTTCTGCTTGAACGTTTTGATGCTGTAAATTTTCCATAATTATGACCTCGGACTAGATGGTATGTTTAAACCAATCTCGCTGTATATAGGGTTGAGATATACTCGCGCACGGCGTAGCAACCACTTTATTTCTTTTATTGCACTGGTTTCGATGATCGGTCTGACACTGGGTGTGGCTGTACTTATTACAGTCTTATCTGTAATGAATGGTTTCGACCGAGAGCTGAAAACACGTGTACTTGGAATGATACCTCAAGCCACTGTTTCTTCAACACAAATTTTAACAGATTGGCCTGAACTTGCAAAAAAAATTGAGACAAAGGAACACGTCACAGGCGTAGCACCGTTTACTCAATTGCAGGGGATGCTTACGGCACAAGGCCAAGTGGCTGGAATTATGGTCACGGGGATCGAACCTCAATATGAAAAAAAGGTTTCGATTATCCAAGACCACATGGTTGAAGGTGGTATTGATAACTTAAAAAAAGGTGAGTTTGGTATTGTTTTAGGTAAACAAATGACCGATGCCTTAGGTTTAGGTTTAAATGATAGTGTGACTTTGGTTTTACCAGAGGCAACACCATCACCAGCGGGTGTGGTACCGCGTTTTAAACGTTTCAAAATTGTGGGCATTTTCAGCATTGGTGCTGAGGTTGATTCGATGATGGGCTACATTGCCTTGAATGATGCATCAACGTTGTTACGCCTACCTGATGGCGCGCAAGGCATTCGCTTGAAATTGGATGATATTTTTGCAGCACCTAAAGTGGCTGATGAAATTGTGATGGATCTGCCAAGCGGTTTTTATGCCTCGAATTGGACCTATACTCACGGCAATTTATTTAGTGCGATCCAAATGGAAAAAGCCATGGTGAGCTTATTGCTCTTCCTGATTGTCTTGGTGGCTGCATTTAATATTGTGTCATCCTTAGTGATGGTCGTGACCGATAAAAAATCGGATATTGCCATATTACGTACCCTTGGCGCCTCACCTGCAACCATTACCCGTATTTTTATGGTTCAGGGCACGATTATTGGTGTGATTGGTACGGTATCGGGTGCGATTCTCGGCATTGTTTTCGCTTCTGGAATTAGTGGTTTTGTGGGTTGGTTAAACAATGTGATGGGACTTCATCTGTTTGATGCCTACTTTATCAATTACTTACCATCGTATTTAAGATGGCAAGATGTATTAACCATTGTGTCACTGTCTTTAGTTTTAAGTTTCCTTGCAACAATTTATCCTGCAATGCGTGCCGCAAAAATCCAACCTGCGGAGGCATTACGTTATGAGTAAAATTGTTTTAGAAGCGCAAAATATTGAAAAGCACTTTACCGATGGTAAGTCGACTGTTGAGGTGATTAAAGGTCTCTCTCTACAAGTTAAAGCAGGCGAATTTGTCTCGATTGTGGGGTCGAGTGGTTCGGGTAAAAGTACGTTGTTGCATGTCTTGGGCGGTTTAGACCGTCCGAGTTCTGGGCAGGTTTTTTTGCAGGGTAGTCGTTTTGACAGTTTAAATGAAGCCGAGCGTGGTTATTTACGTAACCAACACTTAGGTTTTGTTTACCAGTTCCATCATCTGTTGCCTGAGTTTACGGCTTTGGAAAATGTGGCAATGCCACTGATGTTACGTCAAGGCACCAACTTTAAAGATGTACAAAAGCAAGCCGAATATTTACTTGAACGTGTAGGATTGACGCATCGTTTAACCCATAAACCGGGTGAGCTTTCGGGCGGGGAACGGCAACGTGTTGCATTAGCGCGTGCATTGGTGGCCAAGCCTGCGTTGATGATGGCAGATGAACCGACAGGCAACCTAGATCGTAAAACAGCAAGTAAAATTTTTGAGCTGCTGATGGATTTACGTCAGGAATTCAATATGGCGATGTTGATCGTGACGCATGATGAACAACTGGCTCAGTCCGCCGATTCGATTTTGCATATGCAAGATGGTCTTTGGGTCAATGACTAGGCTGAGTGCCGATAAAAATATGAGATAAAGCCACTATCTATTGAAGCCCACTTCGGTGGGCTTTATTATGGCGCCAATAAAAAAATAACTGATTAAAAGAATGAAGTTTTTATATGCTGCTGCTTGGATTGTAGGAATTGCACTGATGGGGCAGACCGTCCCCATCCTAAATCACCTTTTTTACCCAGCATTGATTTTGGTCACTGTACTTTTGCCGTTACAGCTTTTTCTCTTTAAGCACAAACACGTCCTTATTTTGCAGTTTTTATGTGGACTGATTTATTCAATGTTGTTTTTAACTGCAGGATATCATTATGCACAATCAGCTTTGCAACAGCGTCTAGCCTATAAAGAAACAAAAGTTGAAGATGCTGAAATTATTGTTTATATCGCAAAAGTTAACCAACTGGGTGCTGAGACCATTCAGCAAGAAATACAGGTCTTGAACCGACATGTGCAACCAGTGCAGTGGTTGGGTTTTCAAAAAAGGATCTCGGATGAGCAAGTGGTCTTGGAACTTGGGAAATACTACCGACTGATAGGGGAAATACGTCCTGCGCATAGTTATGCGGTGCAAGGTGTATTCGATGTTGAGCAGTGGTATCTGCAACGTAATCTCATGTCGGGTTTTAAACTCAAGCACATACACCCCTTGTCTGAGTCAGAAATTTCTGCATTAGGCTATACCCATTATTTAAGAAAACAGCAGGGTGTACTCAATAAAATTCAACTGGGTATAGAACAACAGCGCTTAAACATTCGTCATTTTATTTATAGCCAGCCTTTAAGCCATAAGGGCTTAATTCTAGCACTCCTGACTGGGGATGAAAGTTTTTTAGATAAGGAGACGACAGCACTTTTTCAACGCTTTGGCATTAGCCATTTATTAGCGATTTCTGGGCCACATGTGCTGATCTTTGCCGTGATGCTGTGTTGGCTGTTACAAAAGGTGCTGAATCGTTATTGGCCACAGATTTTTCTAAAAATCCCACGACCTTATGCATTGTTACTGCCATTTTGTTGCTGCGTATTGCTGTATTGTGCCTTTGTTGGTTTTGAAATTCCTGCACTTCGTACTTTACTCAGTTGTTTCTGTTTAAGTGTGTTGATTTGGCTCAGGCAGAAAATTTCAGCTTTGACGTTACTCTTATTGAGTGCATCACTCCTTTTACTGTTAGACCCTTTTTCAATTCTATCAGCTGCCTTTTGGCTGTCCTATGGTGCATGCTTTGTGCTTTTACGCATTTATCAAACGACTATTCGGCTGGATTTGAGTCGCCCGCAGTCTTGGCAGAAAAAACTCGTTTTTAGCTTAAAACTTTTGGTTGAGTCGCAGTGGAAAATATTTGTGGCTCTGATGCCTTTGGTGATTATTTTCTTCAAGCAAGTCTCATGGGTGAGTCCAATCAGTAACCTTGTCGCTATTCCACTGATCAGTTTACTGGTTGTACCACTGGAGGTTTTGGCAGCATTTACTTTTTATCTTTTTGAACCGCTGAGCAGCCTTTTGTTTCAGTTGGCAGATTGGGTGCTGGTATTTTTATTGGGCATACTCAATGGATTGGATGCGCTACTACCGATTAAGTTATACCCGATTGCGCTCAATACTTGGCAAGTCATTTTATTGATTGTGCTCTTAATCATTATTTTTATGCCCAAACCGAGTCTACCAAAATCATGGCTGGTGTTAGGTTTGATTCCTTTGTTGGGGTTTAGCAGCCAAAACCGTCCTTTTGAGTTGGTCGTATTGGATGTCGGTCAGGGACAAGCGGTGTATATGCAAGATGGGCAACAGCATGCCATGATTGATGTTGGTGGCTCCTATGATGAATCGAAGTTTAGCGTTGCTAAGCAGATTATTCAGCCATTTTTATCGAAGCAAGGCGTGAGCCAATTAGATCAGCTGATACTTACACATTTGGATCAAGATCATAGTGGAAGTTATGCCACATTAAAAAATGAGTTGTCGATCAATCAAGTTTACTCTAATCAGCAATTGGATGTGGCGACTACGTCAAACTTTAACTATTGCCAACAAGGTCAGATCTGGCAATGGTCTGAACAAGTGGAAATCAAAATTTTGTCACCGAAAGCCAATCAATTGGCACAAGTGCCATATCAGCAAAATGAGTTATCTTGTGTAGTCTATATACAAGTGAAGGGTGTACAGCCTTATCAGTATTTTTTGATTATGGGGGATGCAGGCTGGCAAACCGAGTTTCAATTATTACAGGATTATCCAGACTTAAAAGTTGATGTATTGGTCTTGGGTCATCATGGCAGTCGACATAGTTCAGCCTATGCGTTTTTAAAACATTATCAACCGAAATTAGCAATTGCCTCAGCAGGGTTCAATAACCGTTATGGACATCCAAGTACAGTAACGCAAACTCGTTTGAAAGCTTTAAATATCCCACTCTTAACAACAGTAGAGCAAGGCAGTATCGGTTTTATTGTGCAGCCTACAGGGATTATTGAACTGACGATACAACGTCAGACTCGACAGTGGTTGCAGTCGACTGATTCTGTTGTTCCAAACGCAATTGCTCTAAACGGGTCACAGCCTCATTAAAGGGAAGGTTATACAGTGCTCGAAGTTTAGGGTTGGCTTTAAAGCGCTTATAGGTCCAATGATAATGCTCAGGATAACGGTGGACCAAGTCCTCAATAGCTTGGTGAATGACGAAGGTGCCATCATTGGCTGTACCTTGATAAATACTTTCGCTCATTTCTTCAATGTACATATCAAAGCCATCGTCATTACGAATAGCATAGAGCAGTAAAGCCTTGGCTTTGGTTTTTTGAATCAGTTTGGCGCTCAGGTTACTTGAAGCCAAAGGAAAGCCAAAATAAGGAATCATTTCACCGCCTTGTTTTGGGGTATGATCGGGCAGAATTACGGTTGTTCCCCCTTGTTTGAGCGCCTTAAAAATTTGGCGTACCCCTGATTCATCGGTCGGCACAAGCTGAGCGCCTTCACGACTGCGCGCCTCACGAACAAATAAGTCAGCACCAGGATCTTTGACCGGTTTATACATAATAGTCATTTCAGTAAATTGGGCGACATAACTATTCATAATTTCCCAAGTCCCAAAATGAGGTACGATTAAGACTAAACCTTTCTGAGCGGCAAGCGCCTGATGTAGCAAATGTTCGCCATGTACTTTTTGGACGCGTTCAATATTTTTTTGGTTGCTTGAACCCCAGATACTAAAAAACTCAAAATAGGTGGTCAGTTCATTACGCACTGCTTGCTTCGCAATCATTTCACGTCGCTCATCACTCAGCTCAGGCAGTGCAATTTTTAAGTTGAGTCTGAGGGCGTCATTGTTTTTACTGATTTTTAAAAGATTGACTAAGCCTGCTAAACCTTTAGCAAAAAAACGTGCAAATTTAATAGGTTGTTTGCTTACAAAACGCAGTAAACGATAAGTCGAGTTTTGCTCTTGTGCTTTAGTCATTCTTTAGAGTCAATGGTGCATGTGGATAAAAACATAAAATATTATAGGCTAAAATAAACTGTTTCGACAGTTTTCTACAAATCAGTGTATATAATGAGGGCAATTTTATTCAAGTTTGGATTGTTATATGTCCGATTGGCCACCAAAACCAGAAAATGAAACGCCGAAACAACAGCCTGTACATGAACAACCGACAGGAAACGAATGGAAACTTTTAGAGAAAGCAGTTTTAGCTTCCGTCGAGGAACAACGTCGTGCACGTCGTTGGGGCATCTTTTTCAAATGTCTAACTTTCGCCTATCTTTTGTTTATTCTATTTGCCATGACCAAGAGCTGTTCGACTAGTGGTACGGATGCAACCGCATCTAAACACATAGCTGTAGTTGATATTGTTGGTACCATTGCCGCTGATGAGCAAAGCGTAAACAGTGATGACACGATTAAGTCATTAAAGAAAGCTTTTGAAAATAAACAAAGCCAAGCGGTGGTGCTCAATATTAATTCACCGGGCGGTTCTCCGGTTCAGTCGGATGAAATCTGGCAAGAAATTCAATATTTGAAAAAAGCGCATAGCGATAAAAAATTGTATGCGGTGATTGGTGATACAGGTGCATCAGGTGCTTACTATATCGCATCTGCTGCGGACGAAATCTTGGTGAATCCTTCGAGTTTAGTGGGTTCAATCGGTGTGATTATGCCGAACTATGGGGTGAATGGCCTCATGCAAAAACTAGGTGTTGAAGACCGCACTATGACCTCTGGTCAAAACAAAGCTTTATTATCAATGACACAACCCGTTAACCCTGCGCAGCGCGCACATGTTCAAGGTGTACTTGATAATGTACACGAGCATTTTATTAATGCTGTGAAACAAGGTCGTGGCAAAAAGTTAAAGTCGAACGATCCTGCACTTTTCTCAGGTCTTTTCTGGACAGGGGATCAGGCGGTCAAACTGGGTATTGCTGATCGTATTGGTAATTTACATACTTTAAAACGTGAACTAAATACCGATAAAGCGATGGATTATACGGTGGTACATAGCCCACTAGATGCTGTATTAGGCCGTTTAGGTGCATCTATGGGAGCTGGTTTTGCATCTTCACTTTCAAATCAAATGCAATCTGAACAGACCACGAAACTGCAATGAAACCTTTAATTCATTTTGCGCACGCCAATGGCGTGCCTTCTAAGGTCTATCAGAAATTATTTGATTTATTGTCAGATCAGTATGATGTGATCTATGTCCCTTTACTAGGACCAGATAAAAACTACCCGATTGATAACCATTGGAAAAGCTTAACTCAGCAAGTGATTGACAGTATTGTTCGTCAGGCACAGGGTCGTAAAGTGATTGGTTTAGGACATTCATTAGGATCAGTGCTGACGTTTCAGGCGGCGTTACAGCGTCCTGAGTTATTTCAACAAGTCATCATGATAGACCCGCCTTTGATCATGGGCAAAGCCTCGTTTGCATTACACTTTGCGAAAATGTTGAAGTTAAAAATGGTTGATACCATGTCACCAGCAGCGCTATCTTTACGGCGTCGTGACCATTGGGAAAGCCGTGAGCAAGCAGCTGAACTTTTACGTCCAAAAGGTTTTTATAAAGACTTTGATCCAGACTGCTTTCAAGCTTATATTGAATATGCTTTAACGGAAGATCGTGTCCGTGGCGGTGTTGAACTTACGATTGCAAAAATGGATGAAGTTCATATCTTCAGAACCAATCCTTCTTTATGGTGGCTACCTCAGTGCAAACCACAAGTGCCGATGCATTTAATGATTGCTAAAAAAGGTCCTTTTATTGGTCCAGGTTTTCCACAAATAGTGAAAAAGAAATTTGGCATTCCTTATCAAATCGTTGAGGGAAGCCATATGTTTCCTTTGGAGCGACCAGAAGAAACGGTTGCTCTGATTAAGGCGCTGATTCAAGAAAATGTTTAATAGTACTTTTTAGCAACCATAAAAAAACGCCTCCTTGGAGGCGTTTTCTATTTTCAAAATTTGCAAAACTGAATTGGCTCGTGCATCAAGGTGTCGCGGTAGAGAACGCCTTGGTCTGTATGCTGAATCGTTTGTGTACAAATCCACTCTACCACTTGCGGGTAGATGATATGCTCAAGCGTATGTACACGCTGGGCCAAACTATTCACACCATCATGTGAACCAACTTGCAGTACACCTTGTGCTAAAGCTTGACCTGCATCGAGTTCAGCCGTCACATAGTGCACGGTACAGCCATGCAGTTGATCGCCAGTATTCAAGACGCGCTGATGGGTATGCATACCTTTGTAATGCGGTAGAAGAGAAGGGTGAATGTTGATCATTTTCCCTTCCCAAGCACTGACAAATTTCTCACTTAAAATACGCATAAAGCCAGCAAGAACCACCAAGTCCACATCCCAATCGAGCAATTGTTGATGCATGACATCATCAAAAGCTTCACGATGAGGATACTGTTTGTGCTCAATGACCGCTGTCGCAATACCTGCATTTTCAGCACGCTGTAGCGCATAGGCTTCAGGTTTGTTGGAAATGACACCCACAATTTGCCCTGACAGATTGGCATCAATCAAGGCTTGAAGGTTTGATCCACTTCCCGAAACCAGAACAGCAATTTTAATCATATGACTTAAGCGAATACCACACGGATTTTTTCGTCTGCGCCTTCAACTGACTCAGCATTGTCTGCGATATGCCCCATAGTGAAAGCTTTTTCACCAAGGCTATTGAGTCGTTCAACTGTTTTATCCGCATCAGCTGCATCAACAACTAAGACCATGCCTACGCCACAGTTGAATGTGCGATACATTTCGAACTGTTCAACACCACCTTCACGTTGAAGAAGTTTAAACAATTCTGGCCATTCCCAAGATGCTTCATTCACAACAGCTTGAGCACCATTCGGCAATACGCGTGGTAAGTTACCTGGTAAACCACCACCAGTAATGTGCGCCATTGCGTGTACATCAACTTCTTTTAAAAGTTGAAGAATAGGCTTCACGTAAATACGTGTTGGTTCCATTGCAACATCGGCAAGTGGACGACCATCAACGATTTGCGCCAAGTCAACGTTTTTCACGTCTAAAATTTTACGAAGTAGAGAGTAACCGTTTGAGTGAGCACCACTTGATGCAACACCAATTAAAACGTCACCCGCTTTGACTTTAGAGCCATCAATAATTTTGCTTTGCTCAACTACGCCTACACAGAAACCTGCCAAGTCGTAATCTTCGCCTTCATACATGCCAGGCATTTCGGCAGTTTCACCACCAACCAATGCACAACCAGCAAGTTCACAGCCTGTACCGATACCAGTAACTACGTTTGCAGCCACATCTACATTAAGATGGCCAGTTGCATAGTAGTCAAGGAAGAATAATGGCTCAGCGCCACATACAAGAAGATCGTTTACACACATTGCAACCAAGTCTTGACCAATCGTGTCATGACGGTTCAAATTCAATGCTAAACGTAATTTTGTACCAACACCGTCCGTGCCAGATACGAGAACAGGTTCTTCATAACCTTTAGGGATTTTACAAAGTGCACCGAAGCCACCTAATCCGCCCATTACTTCAGGACGAGTAGTACGCTTCGCGACAGATTTGATACGATCGACTAACGCGTCGCCCGCTTCAATGTCGACACCTGCATCTTTGTAGCTTAAACCAGTGTTTGGGGTAGAAGTTGAGTTGCTCATAATGAAGTCTCCGCATTCGCGGGGCGATTATACCTGAATATACGAAACACATATGTTATTTCTGCGCTAAAATGTTATCTTTACTAAAATATTTTTCTCAATAACGATTAAATCTGACAAAGGCGAGATTGCATGCAAGATCGTACACTTAAACGTATTTTTATTTTGGCAGGAATCGCGCTCATACTCTGGGTGTTGTATCTACTCAAGCCTGTTGTTTTACCTTTTATTGGTGCATTTTTAGTCGCTTATCTGTTTAGTCCACTGGTCGATAAACTGCATAAAATTGGCTTACCACGTTGGTTATCTATTAGTGCTGTTTTTATCGGTATTGGCGTTGTCATTACATTGGCATTTTGGTATTTAGTTCCACTGGTATGGGAACAGTTGATGTATGCAAAGAACAGCATTCCTTCAGGTATACATTGGGCAAATTATAAATTCCTCCCTTGGTTATCTGACAGTTTTAATCTGGTCCCAATGGAATTAGATGTTGATCAGATTTCAGCCGCAATTATGGAATATGTACAGACCAACTATAGTGCAGACAGTATTCAGGCTATGATTGCCAAATTGGCTCAGTCTGGACTGAACTTCATTCAGATTGGTGGTACTGTTGTGCTGATCCCAATTATTGCATTCTATTTTTTATTAGATTGGGATCGCATGCTGGACAGTTTCCGTCGTCTTATTCCACGGCGATATGAAGAACAGACCTTAGTCATTGTTAAAGAATGTCATAGTGTACTTGGTGCATTTGTTAAAGGTCAGTTCTTGGTCATGGTGCTCTTGGGCGTGGTCTATGCAATGGGCTTACAGTTAATTGGACTTGAAGTCGGTTTGATTATTGGGATGGTGGCTGGGCTATGCAGTATCATTCCGTACTTAGGTTTTGCTGTCGGAATTATTGCTGCAGTGATTGCAAGTTTATTCCAGTTTGGTATTGATTGGATGCAACTACTCTTGGTTGGCGTGGTCTTTATGATTGGTCAGGCAGTGGAAGGCTATATATTACAACCGTTTTTGTTGGGCGATAAAATTGGCTTGTCTCCAGTTGCTGTGGTATTTGCAGTGCTGGCTGGTGCGCAATTGGGCGGTATTTTAGGAATGTTAATTGCATTGCCTGTCGCTGCTGTGATTGTGGTCTTATTAAGACATGCACGTGAGTTTTATGAAAACAGCCCAATGTATAGTACATCTACTTATGTTGTGCAAGATTCATCAGCGGGTTCAATTACGATTGAAACTGATCAGGTCGATGTTGATATTGAACTAAAAAATCAAGCGGTAAAAGCTCAGCAAGCATCTGAAAATTCAAGTAAGATTGATCAGATAGACCATAAAGAAATTTAGGATACACAAACCAGCATGCGTCAATTGCAACTAGATATTGAACCCCAACTCGATGCCCGAATCAGTGATTTTTCTGGGCCGGGATGGGGGCATGTTATCGATGCGATTCGTCAGTTACATGCGGGTTTAATGAATCGTTTTTATGTGTATGGTAGTGCAGGTTCTGGGAAAAGTCATTTACTTTCAGCAATTTGTGATTCTTATTTGGATGTGGGTAAAACAGCGATTCAGGTTTCATTACTTGAACTGTTGGATGCGCCAACAGAAGCAATTACTTCTTTAGAGCGTTTTGACCTTGTCGCTTTAGATGACATCGAAGCCATAAGCGGTGTGCCGCATTGGCAGAAAGCGGTTTTTCACCTGATCAACTACAATAACGAAGAAGGCGGCCAATTGGTGTTCTCTTCTCGTGTTGCACCGATTGAATTAAAACTTGAACTACCTGATTTACAATCTCGCCTGACGCAAGCTGTAAGTGTGAAAGTACCAAACGGAAGTTTGTATGCCGATCGTTCTACATTAGTGATGTCGGTTTTATCGCGTCGTGGGATTCATATCGATCAACAGATTATTGATTATTTACTCGCGCATGGGCCGCATCAAACCTCGGTATTATTGCAAAGTTTAGAACAACTAATTCAACTACTAAAAGGTGAGAAAACCAAACTGAGTAATGCAAATCTCAGACAAATTTATGCGCTAATTGACGAATATCGGTAAATCATAATATTACTTGAGAAATTGTCCGAGCTGTGACAGAGTACAAAAAATTGTTAGATATTGCAGGGATTTTGCAATCTAAGAATAAAAAGAAAAGATAAAATAAAAGCAAGGAGATCGTTATGCTCAAGAAGAGCATAGGTGTAGCTACGCTATTGGTGGCGAGTCATGCCTATTCGGATAATATTAAAGTGACCATCACTGACGATATTGTCAAAAATGACACGGAATGTTCACTTCGCGAAGCTATCGACTATATTAATCAAGGTATGCCTGAGGCGGGTTATTATGGTTGCGGGGGCAAAGATGCGATTTCCACCGTCATGCTTGAGAAAAATAAAACCTATTTGCTAAATACCCATCTTGCGATCAAAAAAGATTTAACACTCAGAACAAGTTATGACAGTTCTGTGGGGGAAGAAACTGTTCAGGGTTTAAGTAATGCCATCTTAAAAATGAATGGTTCTGACAACTTATTAAGGGTTGATAATGCTGAGAATGCTTTAATTCGTGTGTTAGTAAAAGAGGTTACTCTACAGGGCTGTGCGAAAGACTGCGGTGTGAATCAAGGTGGTTTAATTTATAACAATGAATATTTAGGTCTTGAATACGTCAAATTAACAGGTGGTTTTGCAGGGCAAGGGGGTGCGATTTACAATGTCGCAACCTTGCTCAAAGATGGTACTAGTCGTAGTCTAGTTGAAATTCGCTCTACTCTGGTTGAGCAAAACCAAGCGGCACAAGGTGCTATTTTGTATGGGGACGCGCCTTCTTTTCGGATTTATAATTCAGTTTTCAAAGAAAATAAAACAACAGATGCAAGCAGTGCCAATATTTACTCTGTCAATAATGCAGCTGTTAAAGAAGATACAACCTTATCCAGTTTAGCATCACGTCTGGTCAGTAGTACCTTTGTGAAAAATACAGGTTATGTCGTCAATGTTCGAGATGGCATGGCTTTGAATAACTTAACGGTGGTGGGAAACAGTAAAGGGATTTATTTCAATCCATCTACAAACTTGGCTTATCTGGCCAATAGTATCGTTTTAGGGAATGCTGAAAATACCATCACACAAAACTGTGCTGGGGATTTAAGTAAAGCAGTTCTTCAGAACAACTTAGTCACGCAAAGTGACTGTGGCAGTGGTGCGAGCTATTATCCGAATGAGTTTTGGTCTGGCGCTTTGATTGCAGGCAGTGATGTGGTGGGTGAGTGTAAAACCATGTCTGCAGATGCTGACAGTTTATTGTGTCCTTATATTGTTCCCAACCAAAAATTTTTAGGCTATATCCGTCCACGCATTTTAATGAGTCAGACGCATTGGTTAGATTCTCCAATTGTGAACAAGGGTAAAGTGGTTGTAAACACAACGGATTCTTTAATTGGCTGTGAAAATTCAGATCAACGTGGTGTGAATCGAAATACGAATAATACCTTTTGTGACCGTGGTGCAATTGAGATTGAGGTCCCAACGACCATTAGCTTAATTGGTGAAGATCTGATAGCGGGGCAAGTAGCTAAACTTTCTGTTGCAGATCTGCTTGGAGATAGTGATCTACTGTCCAAAACCGAATGTGCAAGCTTGTTCAAATCGGCTAAAGCGCCAAATGGTGAAGAGTGGCAACCCGGTTGTATGCGGGTGCAGCAGACTCAAACGGTATCGAAAGGTAAAGTGGTGATTGATGAACTAGGAAATATTACTTACACGCCAAATGGAGCATGGCATGGTGCTGATATTTTCAGGTTACAGCTGGTCACAACCACGACACGTTTTGATGAACATATTCCGTTCGTCGAAGTGAATGTACAAATTGTACAAGAACCGCAAAATCATATGGAAAGTGACAAAATTAAAACTTCTGGGGGCAGCACGGGTATTCTGAGCTTACTGGGGTTATTTGCTTTAATTTTGCTGCGTCGAAAATAAAAAGAAAAGGGCGAACATGAAACACTTTAAAAAAGGACTATTGGGTGTCATGGTGGTAGCTGCTATGACATTAATGGCTGCAGAAGATAGAACAATTCATGTCAACACATTTGATGATGAAGATAATGTGAACATGAATCAATGTTCACTCCGTGAGGCAATCAAAACAGCCAGTTTAAATAAGGCTTATGGCGGCTGTAGTGCTGGGAATACGGGTTCAGGTCAAACCGATTATATTCAGTTAGCAGCCGGGACGTATAAGCTGAGTAAGGAAATTGTTCCCGAGTCTAAAGTGGTGGTTTTTGGGAAAAGCCCTTATTTAGATCGTGAAAAAAATCCCATCACTTTTAAGTATCCAGCGCTAGGTGAGCTGACTTCACGGATTGATGCGGGTGGAAAGTCACGTTTATTTAATACCATTACCAAGACCAGTTTGACGCTAGAGAATGTCATTCTAGAAAATGGTTATTCGGCAGATGAAGGCGGTGCTTTACTGGTCGGTGGAGCATTAACCTTAAATAATGTACAAATTCTAAACTCAAAGTCGGATAAAAAAGGTGGAGCACTCTATCTCGTTGGTTCTGGTGAGCATCAGGTGACTGTAAATAATAGTGTATTACAAGGTAACCAAGCGACTGTAGGTAGTGTGCTTGCAATGCAATGTTATGCAGGGCTGTTGGATGTAAAAACGAATATAGAGTTTAGAGCGAATAGTATTATTTCAAATGGTCAGATATCGAATCTAAATACATTCGATTTTTGTGGTAACCCAAAAGTTGCTATGGCGAATAATACGATCGCAAAAAATACTGTGAATACTCTAAACGGGAGCATCTTGTATGCCGTTAATACCCGAGAGCATAATCTGAGTCTTGAAAGTAGTTTCTTATTTTCAAATAACACCATTGTAGAAAACAGTGCCGCGAGCGTTTTGGATTATGATGATTTCGGTACGAAGTCGTTGTATTACAATGTACTTGCATATAATGGAAATACATCATGCCGCTATGTCGGTTCTCAGACACTATCCGACAAATATGATGCCGGTGTGACGGCAGGTTACAATGCGTTTGATACTGCAACCAGTCAGTGTGAACTGGCAGCAAGTGCACGAATACTCGATGGTACGACAGATACCAATATTGATGTGAAAAATGTGGCTATAGGAAGTCTACTCAGTTCCTTAACTTCGCCATCAAAATATAATTTATTCCGCCCAATGTATTTTCCGAAAGTGAATAGTGGAGGAGTTGATTTACTAGATACCAACAGTAAATTGAGCTGCAATGATAGTGACCAGCGTGGTCTAGACCGTATTGTCGACGGAACATTGATGTTAGCACCTGCGGAAGCTAACAGCTGTGATATTGGATCGGTTGAGTTGCGTCGTTTAGCAGCAGCGGATATTGCTGATTTGAAAAATACCTCGCAGGCAGAACGTCTTCAGGCGTATGAGAATAATATTAAGGAATTGGAAGAATTAATCGCCGATAAAAACACCAATCCAGACTTTTTGATCGAGTTTAATGAAGAGTTAAAGCGTTATAAAGAGCTTTTAGCGGCAACCAAACTACATCAAAAATACCGAGCGATTTATGTCGATCCCTTTCAGTTTGTCTTGCAAGATGAGGCTGTGGTCAACACTGCTGATGGAACGTCGGCTTTAAAAGAAATGAACACTGAGAATTATACCATTACTGAAACTCAGGTATTAGGTGTAGGTGTTCTCAGCGCCAAAGATGGTGTGTTGGATACCTCAAAACTCAGAGCGGATCCAACTTTACGCTGTGAGTGGAAGGATGATTTAAAACAAATCATGATTTATCGCACCGATGGTAAGCCTACAACAAGCACGGAATATGTGTATTGCCAATATAGTGTAAAGAGTAAGGCTACGCAGGCAAGTTCTTCGGGGATTCTAAAAGCGGAGTTTAGCAATATACAACCTATTGCCAAAACGGATGAATACACCCTGAATTATGGTGGCACTTTAAAACTCAATGTAAATCCACTTGCAAATGATAGTGATGATGGTGATGGACCGATTAGTACAGTCGCGGCAGAACATCAGCGTCCAGCATTTCACCGTGATGCGAATGGAAAGGATCTTGCTATTCGTATTGTACGTCAGGATGCAGGCATTAATATTAAGCCAGAACGTACAGGTTCTTGTCCGGGAGAATATGAAAAATATGTATGTTATGGCGGCAATATTGAAGTCGAAGTCCGCAATAATTTCAGTCCATTCCCTTATGAAATTGAATATGTGATCTATGATGCAGAGGCTGAAGAGTCTAAATCTGCGATGATGTATTTTACGAACACCGCTAAAAATACCAATACGGAAGCGAGTGGCGGTGGTGGTGGCTCAATCAGTGGCCTTGGGGTGCTTGGATTGTTGTCATTAGCGTGGTTTAGACAACGACGAAAAATATAAATGTAGCCATAAAAAATGCCTCACATGAGGCATTTTTTATGGCTGTTTCTAAAGTATTTACATTCAACTAGGCATCTTAATGTGTAGCAGTGTTGCTATGGATGTACTTGTTGATATATTCATTTCGAATATTCACACGTTCATCTGCATCTGCTTTTTGCATGCGTACACGTAAATCACGTCGTTCTTGGGTGCTCATCTGTTGCCAAGTGTCACGCATTTTTTGCTTTTCTTGTTCAGGTAACTGAGTAAACCAGTCCATACGTTGTTGCAGGGCTGCACTTTGCGCATCGGGCAGTTCTTTAAGGGATTGGTAACGTTGAATCAACGCTCGTTGTTCTTCTTCAGACAACGACTCCCATGTTTCAGACACTTGGGTATCTGCATCTTTAGAAAAAATCCAAAAACGATCAAAACCTGCAAAACTGGTTTGTAAAAAACCTAGCGTGCAAAGTGCGAAAGCGACACGTTTAGCTGCCATGTGGAACAGTGTCCTCACCTAAAACCAATAACATTTCTAAATCTTCAACCATTTGAGGTGAAAGTTTAGGAGTCGAAACCACTTGGTTATGTGGCTTTTCATCAAGGGTTATAGAGTTCGGAAGTACGACAAAGCCAGCAATAGCCGCAGCTAAAGCAAAACCAGACATTTTCCAAAGGCCATAACGTGAGGACTTTTGATCTTGAATGTCATCAAGAACATGTTGCATCACCACGGGTTTGTTCTTGTGGTGTTGCGCGAGCCCATCAAGTTTGGAGGTTACTTGCTTTAAGAAATCATCTTTCATTCGGATGATCCTCCTAGATGTGGATTCAAATGTGCGAGAGCATTGCGTAAGCCTTGAATCGCACGGTGGTAATGAGTTTTAACGCTGCCTTCAGAGCAATTCATGATTTGCGCAGTGGTTGCAGTATCAAAACCTTCCCATGCACGTAACATAAATGCTTGCTGCTGACGAACCGGAAGACCAGCAATGGCTTCTTGAATTTCATCCGCAGTGACAGCTTGACTTAAGAAGTCTGAAGGATTCAGCGCTCTTTCATCGACCACCTCATTGACTTCAAAATCGTCATCATCAAGACTGACTTTTTTGAAGAAAGAAAACGGTTGTGCTCGACGTGCTTCTTTACGACGCCAATCCTGTAATTTATTGGTTAAAATGGTATAGAACAGGGGATACCATTCTTCCGTAGATCGATCTGAATAAGATTTGTGTAATGAAATAAAAGCTTCTTGCACCAAATCCATGGCGATACCCTGCTGGTTTTGGGTGGCAGTTTCCATCATTACTAACGCACGACCAGTCACTTCTTGCATGAAGTTTTTTAGGCGAGACTCGGCGGTACTCTTTAGAGTACTAGAATCCTGCGTTTTAGACTGTTTGGGTGCTAAATCCATAGAGATGGAAAATCCTGTCATCGGATACCCACCATTATTTCCTCGATCATGTGCCTATAACGTTGGAAATAATGGTTTGGTTGACAACACAAGTAATTATTTTTTCTAGTGTAATCTATTTTTTCTACTGAGCCGACTTTAGTTAATATAACTTAACGATTTTAAAGTCGTTGACGCACCATTTCAAAAAAGCAGATTGAACCCGCAATAGCGACATTGAGAGATTCTTGGCCACCAGGCTGTGGGATGCTTAGTGCTTGAGCATGTGCCAAAGCAAAGTCAGAAACTCCTTGGCCTTCATTGCCTAAGATCCAGACACAAGCTTGTGTTAAATCTTTTTGATATAAACTTTCGGCCTGATGTGAGCTGGTCACATACACTGGAATTTCAAAGCGTTCGAGTACATCTTCGATGGCAACGTTTTCATAGGTGTTGAGTGAGAAGTGTGCACCCATGCCTGCGCGTAATACACGTGGTGACCAGAGTGCAGCAGAACCTTTGGTACAAATAACTTGCTTAATACCCGCTGCTGCAGCAGAGCGGAGCAGTGTACCTACATTGCCTGGATCTTGAATGTTTTCCAAAATCAAGGTATCGAAGCTAAAGTCTACACTTTGGCTTGAACTTGGTAAGTCTACAACTGCCAGGAAGGGCAAAGTGGTCCCTAATGTGCTTAAGTCACGATATAGGCTTTCAGCAATGACAAAAACAGCACCCTCATATTCATCTAAAATATCGCAAATATCAGGGTGTTCGAGTGCATTTTCAGTGGTGAAAATAGAATTGAGTTTCTTCCTTTTTTCAACCCAAGCTAAGCCTAAGTGTGTCCCTTCAAGCACAGTTTGACCTTGCTTTTTACGGTAGCTACTTTGCTCTATTAAACCACGGAGATGTTTAATCTTTGGGTTGTCTTTTGATTCAAGAAAAACGATTGACATGGGAGAGACTCATGCGCATAACGCTTCAGATGGCTATGCGCATTTAAAAAAATTAGTTGTGGTAGCCGGTCACTAAATCGACTTCGTTTTTAGAGCCAATAATCACAGGGACACGTTGGTGTAGGTCAGTTGGTTCGATGTCTAAAATACGAACGCGACCCGTTGTTGATGCACCGCCAGCTTGTTCAATTAGCATACTCATAGGGTTTGCTTCATACATTAAACGTAGGCGACCTGCTTTTTTCGGATCTTTGAGGTCGTATGGATACATGAAAATCCCGCTACGGCAAAGAATACGGTGAATGTCGCCCACCATACAAGCCACCCAACGCATATTGAAGTCTTTCTCACGTGGACCTGTTTTACCTGCGAGAAGTTCTTCAATATAACGTTTTACTGGGTTTTCCCAGTGGCGTTGGTTTGATGAGTTAATGGCGTATTCTTTGGTATCTGCTGCCACTTGAATATTTTCAGAGGTGAGCAAGAATTGTTGAGTTTCTGGGTCAAAGGTAAAGAATACTGTGCCTGCACCGACTGTTAATGCCAACATGGTTGATGGGCCATAAAGCACATAACCTGCAGCAACTTGCTGGTTGCCTGCTTGCATAAAGTCTTCAGCTTGTGTCACTGCATTTTTTGCAGGCAAGATTGAGAAAATAGTACCCACACACATATTGATGTCGATGTTGCTTGAACCATCAAGAGGGTCAAATAAAACTAAATATTTGCCATTTTCTTGAGCTGGTGTGAATTCATCCAATTCTTCAGACGCTAAACCACCAACTTGTGGGTGGATTTTTAGAGCATCAATCAAATAATCATTTGAAATCACATCTAATTTTTTCTGTTCTTCACCTTGCACGTTTTCATGCTGCGCGCTACCTAAAACACCTGCTAAAGCACCTTTTTGTAAAGCTTGATCGATGGTTTGGCAAGTGGCAGCAATGGTGCTAATCACTTGTGCCAATTCAGGCGTAAGATTTCCCGTTTGTTGTTGTAAAAATTGGGACAGATTGAGATATGACATAAGGGGGAGGACTCCACTAAAACTTGAATACGTAACAAAATCAACATTGCGCTATATTTTAGTCGAGAACGAGACAAAAGAACAATTAAACTCGACTATTTGCTGCGATTTTACCCTTGCAAGTCTTGTGGAAAGTGCTATGTTGATGGAAGGAATATCAGGTAAAAATAGGAGCACAACAATGACAACGCAAAAATTTGATGCGACTCCAACGCCGAGCGAAGGGATTAACTTAGATGATATTTCAGACGATAGCGTGAAAAAAGCGTGGCAAGACTACGAAGCAAAAGCTGAGTATAAAAAGTTCAATAAACATGACATGATTGAATCTATGCAACATGCTGAAGAATCTGATGAAAATCCCAAGCCTGAACAAGTTTAAGTCATAAAAAAGCGCTCATCGAAAGGAGCGCTTTTTTTATTTCAGTTGTGATACCAGCATTATTTTAAAAGTGGTGGCACTGCTTCGTAGTTAATTTCTACGCGACGGTTTTCTTTCCATGCATTTTCGTCATGGCCTGCATTGATTGGCATTTCTTTACCGTAACTAACTGCTTCAAGCTGGTTCGGACTCACACCTGTGGTGATTAAGAAACTTTCAACCGCTTTGGCACGACGTTCACCCAATGCCATATTGTATTCACGTGTACCGCGCTCATCGGTATGACCTGTTAACGCCACACGCGAATTTGCATTTGCCATTAAGAACTGCGCATGGGCTTGTAGCGTTTGGTAATCATCATTGCTGAGGTCGCTACTGTCATAGTCAAAATGTACAACGCGTTTTGCTAAAAATGCTTTGTTGGCTTCAGTTACGCCTTTTGCCGATGCACCTGCAAGATTTTGTGCATTTAAAGCAGCATCTTCACTTAGACCTTGAGTATTGACTGTGGTCGAACCATTTGGGTTTTGGCCTGCTTCAATTGTTGCAGCAGGTTTACGGCTCGCACATCCTGTAACGACAAGAGTAGTCGCTAAGATTGGAAGGGCTAAAAGTTTGATCGATTTCATTCTTCATCTCCATGAAAATTGATGATTATTAAATGACTAGTCATTAAAAAGTTATTTGGGTGCCCAAGCAGGTTCACGGACTTCACCTTGTTCACTTGGTAAATTCATACGGAAACGTCCATCCAGTGACATGATCGACAACAAACCACGTGAACCTTCACGAGTTGCATAGACCACCATCTGCCCATTTGGTGAGAAACTTGGTGATTCATCTAAACTGGTTGGAGTTAAAATATTAGTGACGCTTGAGTTTAAATCTTGAATAGCGACTTTATAGTTACTACCACTTGGACGGTGAACCAGTGCCAGCTTTTTGCCATCGGCACTGAGCGTACCACGTGCATTGAATGCGCCACGGAAGGTCAGGCGGTTATAACTGCTATTTGCCAAGTCATAACGGTAAATTTGTGCAGAACCGCCACGGTCAGAAGTAAAGATAAATGACTTACCATCTGGTGCATAACGCGCTTCAGTATCAATGGCGCTGTCGTTGGTCATACGTTGCAGTTGACGTGTTTCCAAGTTCATTTGGTAAATTTCTGGGTTGCCATGCATAGAAGCCGTGAACAACATACTTTTCCCGTCAGGAGAGAAGCTTGGTGCACCATTTAGACCACGGAAGCTAGCAAGCTTTTCGCGAGCACCTGTGGAAAGGTCTTGGACATAAATTGCAGGGCGTTTGGTTTCAAACGAAACATAAGCAATTTTCTTGGCATCTGGTGTCCAAGCAGGCGATAAAATGGGATCGCGTGAGGTTAAAATTGTACGTGGTTGCTCACCATCAGTATCCGCGATTTGTAGTGTATAGCGTTGCTCTGGTGTGGCTGGATTACGTAGCACATAAGCAATACGACCGCTAAAGTCCCCAGGAATACCCGTTAATGCTTGATAAATGGCATCACTAATCATGTGTGCAGCAGAACGAACGCGTGATGCTGGAACAGTTAATAATTCATTTAAAAGATATTGTTGTTTTTGGACATCATACAGTTGGTAATGAACCTCGTAGCTACCATTTTCAGTGGTTTTTACTGTTCCTGTAACGACATATGGAACACCTGCTGCTTGCCAGTTGGCTGCGTTCGGATTATTCATGCTGGCCGTTGCAGGTAAATTTTTGGAAGCGCTGGTAAATTTCCCTGAGCGGTTTAAATCCGTTTCTATAATAGGATAGAGGCTACTGTCATTGCTAAAAGGTACGATTGCAATTTTAGGCGCTTCTTCAGGTGCTTTTGCAATTTCTAAATGAAGCTGAGCATGCGCTTGAGTCACTAAGACTGGGCTGAAAGCAGTTAAAATGGCTAGGCTAAGAAGGTGTTTACGCGTCATTTCCATCATTCGTTATTTACTCAAACAAACGGCTTTTATTGTGGGTTTAATTGTTCTACATAATGGCATGATTTTCTAATATTAAAAGCATGAAATTATGACTGATCTGTTATAACACTGTGAAAAATGAGTAAGAATTAAGTCGTTTAAACGTAAATGCAAAAACGGGTAGGTAGATATGTGTGATAATGGGGAGTGGCGATTTGCTTGTATTGAGTGAAATATCGACTGAAATTAAAGATATTGCACGGATTGTTATTGAAAGCTAAAACAGATTAAACGTATTTAAAATAACTCATTTGAGTACTTAAAAATACTGTGAATATGGCTGGAAAAATCCCCCTGACTGTTCAGAGGGATTTGAGTTATTTCGCAGTAAAGGATGAGGTAAAGCTTTGTGCTTGCCTGCGTGCTTCTGGATCTGAAGGCATTGGATAGGGTGCCGCAGAACGAACAGCTGCTTCAACGCTGGCTTTCATGTCAGGGTCACTGGAGCTCACGATCACAGAACGTACAGCTCCACTATCTGAAAGCGTGACACGTGCAGTCGCGGTTTTACCCGTTGAACCTGCTGGGGTATCCCAAGCACGCTTAATTTTATTTTCAAAGTCGCGCTTTGCCGTTGAAGCAATTTGCTTTGCTTCAGCTTTCTTTTGTGCGGCTTCTTCGGCAGCTTGTTTTGCAGATGAAGCACGTGCTTCTTCAGCCGCACGTTCTTTGGCTTCAGCATCGGCTTTACGTTTTGCATCAGCAGCGGCTTTGGCTTTTTCGGCATCAGCTTTGGCTTTTGCGTCAGCATTTGCCTTAGCTTTATCCGCATCAGCTTTACGTTTGGCATCAGCGTCAGCTTTGGTCTTCGCAGCATCTGCTTTAGCTTTAGCATCAGCATTTGCCTTGGCTTTATCGGCATCTGCTTTAGCTTTCGCATCAGCATTTGCCTTGGCTTTATCGGCATCTGCTTTAGCTTTCGCATCAGCGGCGGCTTTCGCTTTGTCCGCATCGGCTTTACGTTTTGCATCAGCGGCAGCCTTGGCTTTATCTGCATCTGCTTTGGCTTTTGCATCAGCCGCAACTTTAGCCTTATTGGCATCAGTAATTTGTTGCTGCTTTTTAGCGAGATCTGCTTTCTTTTGTGCCTCTAGCTTCGCTTTTTGTACTGCCTCTGCTTTTTTCAATGCTTCTAAGTTTGCTCGGCGTTTGGTGTCTGCTTCAGCTTTCGCCGCTGCATCTGCTTTGGCTTTCTCAGCATTTTTAGCTTGCTCCGCTGCACGGGCAGCAGCACGTTCTTGCTGAGCTTGTAGTTTTTCAGCTTCAGCCTTTGCACGTGCCTGAATCTGCTGCTGTAGTTCAGCTTTACGCGCTGCCGCTTCAGCAGCTTTAGCATCCGCTGCTGCCTTTTGAGCGTCGACCTTTGGCACAACGGGTGTTATAGGTGGTGCAGTTGGGATAACAGGTGCAGGCTCTACAACTGGCGGAGCAGTTTGTGTGATTTCTTTGGCTACATTTTCATGTGCTGTTTCCGTAAACTCTGTTTCTTCAAGCGTAACAGGCTTTAAGTCCTCAGGTTTGATGAGCACAGTTCTAATTTGCTTCGGTGGCTCTGGTGGTTTACTCATACCAAGATAAAGTAAGCCAACAACAGCAATCACATGGATACCAAAGGTAAATCCAAGCGCGATGGCTTTTTGTTTAAACGGTGGCTTTTTAAAATCTTTCATAAATTACTTTAATGGCTCTGTGAGTAATCCAACTTGGCTGAGACCCGCTTCTTGTAGGCTGTTCATGAGCGACATGACTTCGCCATAAGAGCGTGACTGTTCACCTTCCACAACAACGGTTAAAGTTTTATTTTCAGCCTGAGCTTGTTGCTGTGCTTCACTTAAAATAGAGGTCAATTCAGATAAAGCCAAAGGTTCAGCTGAACTGTGTGTTTTATATTTAAGGAAATAGCGACCTTCTTTATCTAAGCTGACCATTGCAGGTGCATCTTTTGATTCAATGGGGTTGCCATTGGCCTGAGGAAGATCGACATTGATGCCGCTGGTAATCATGGGTGCGGTGACCATAAAAATCACTAATAATACGAGCATGACGTCAATATATGGGACGACGTTCATCTCACTTTTTAGTGGTTTTTTAATGCGCTCGAAGCGTCCTGAACGTTGAATTGCCATTAGTCATGTTCCTTAGTTTCACCCAAAGACTGACGTTGTAATAACGCAACCATTTCTTCTGCAAATAAAGCACGATCGGAGTAAACCGTTTCGCCTTTTCCGGTGTAATGGTTAAATGCCAATACTGCCGGAATCGCTGCAAATAAACCAATCGCTGTAGCAATGAGGGCTTCAGCAATACCAGGTGCAACCGTTGCAAGGGTGACTTGATCTACGTCTGCTAAACCGATGAATGCATTCATGATGCCCCAAACGGTACCAAATAAGCCAACATACGGGGCCACAGAACCAATGCTGGCCAAAGCACCTAAGCCTTGTTCAAGTTGGCTTTGGTCACGACTTAGACCGACGCGTAAAATACGTTCTGTGCCTTCAATGGTTTGTGCTGGAGCAGCATTGCGTTTTTTTAGTTTTAAAAACTCGCCTAAACCTTGATAAAAAATATCCTCAAGGCCGACACGTTTGGAATTAAGTTGCGCATTGTTATATAGCGTATTCAGTTCAGCACCCGACCAAAAGATTTTTTGAAAATGGTCATCGTCTGCCTGTGCTTTTTTATAACTCATGTGTAACTTGGCAATCAGATACCAGCTAAACAGCGAGGCCAAAAGTAAAGCCAGCATTACCAGTTGTACGACTGGGCTTGCTTGTAATATTAGATCTGAAACTTGAAGAGATGATTCGAGTTGAGTTGCCATAGTTACTACATGTGCCAATAATTTTTTTAGTCTTGTCCTAATTCTTTTAGAATCAGTTCGCGGATTTCATCGGGAAGTCGACGTGGTTTCATTTCTGAACTGATACATGCCAATTCGACCTCACCAGATGCAAGCATGATTTCACCACGATAAATATTTTGTTGCAACACAAATGACGTAGCCTTACACGAAACAACACTTGCTGTAACAGTAATTAAATCATCCATTAAAATTGGACGTGAATATTTCACATTAATTTTGTGTACAACGAAGTTATAGTCTTTTTGATGCCAGTAATGATCTACACCAGAAGCACGTAACCACTCAGTACGGGTACGCTCCATAAAGCGAATATGATTGGCATGGTAAACAATGCCACCTGCATCAGTATCTTCAATATAGACACGAATGTTGAATTCAAATTTATTCGCCATGAGAGTATTCCGTTTTTCCAGTTGTACGAGTCGATTTAGATTGACTTGGCGCTTTTATATTTAAGGACAGGGTCTTAAAATTGATGCACGTCAAAGTACTAATGCGTCGCAGTTTAGCATTATGAGATTTCACTCCAATGGCACAAGATGTCAAATATTGTGATTCATGACTGTTGGGGGAGTTGAACGCTGTATGGCTATAAAAATATAAGGATAAGGGAATGAATGGTTATTTTAAACTGCTGCTTATTTTGGCTGTGGCATTTGCGCTGTGGACATATTGGCTTAAGCCTGAGCAAGGAAGCAGAAGTTTAGAGTTATATTCACCGATTGAAAATGTACAGCACGTTGAAGGCTACACAATTACTTCCTTAGAACCATATGCAGGAGAGTTTCGTGTGTTGGCGCGTGAAAACTATAGGATGGGCCGTGAAGCAGAGCTAAGCCCTGTGGATTTTGCTTTAGGCTGGAATGAGATGGCGAAGCCAGAGGTCTATAAGCAACTATCCATTACACAAAGTAATCGTTGGTATTATTGGCGTTATGAGAACAATCCACCCATTCCAGTAAATGACATTGCCTCGAGTAGTGCCAATACGCATTTGATCCCAGCCAATAAAGTTGTTGCACAAAAACTTGCAGATATTGATGTAGACGACATGGTTTATTTAAAAGGGCAACTGGTTGAAGTTAAATCGACTGATGGTTGGACATGGCGCAGTTCACTGAGTCGGACAGACACAGGAAATGGGGCGTGTGAGTTAATGCTGGTCGAAGAGGTGAGGGTGATGTAAATTGAACAAGATTCAGAGTAAGGCTAGTTTAAGTATCTTGCACAATTGAGATATATTCTGAATTCCGATATTCGACATGGTGAAGTATGTAAATCAGACATGTAGCTTGTTTAGTGAAGTGGAAAAGGTAAGTCCATAGTCTTTACTAACTAACATAAAAAAATAAGAGAAAGTTGTTTTATGGCAAAGAAGCTTTTAGGAATAACTCTTAGCGCATTTATATTAATAGCTTGTGACTCTAATAAAGAACTAGAAACTCAAGAGTTTATAACACCACGCGACCAATATGGCGCACGTTATAGTGTAGGCGATTTAGGAGGGAAGCCTGTTAACCTTGGTAGAGAAGCGCCTTGGGTTGAATATGACGATAATTCAGGTTTCGTAACAGGTAAGAAATATAAACGCAAGACGCGGACCTATCAATCTAAAATTCAGGCCTTTGGGTTTGATATGCGTTATACCGATGGATTGGTTTTAGTCGATTATTAGACTTCCTTCATAAATCATTTTTCAATCAATTTAATTGTTTATCTTTCACGCAATCTAAATTGTATATGCCAGCAAGTAAATTAAACCGCAGGTTTAATCTTTTACGACGATTTCTATATACA